>JAVXVR010000159.1:0-17098 GCA_032230165.1 Acidobacteriota bacterium
AGAAGAGCACGGGGAAGGAGACCGCCGCGCCCGAAACTTTCTACTACCTCGGCGTCATCGCGCAGGAGCAGAGCGAGGACGAGCGCGCCGTCGGACTGTTTGAAAACGCCATACGCCTTCAACCTTCCTACGCCAACGCGCACGTCGCCCTCGGCTCGCTCTATCTGAAGCAGAAGAACTACGAGCGCGCGCGCGCGGAGCTTGAGACGGGCGTGAAGCTGAATCCCGACGACTCGAAGGCGCACTACAACCTCGCAAGGCTCTACGCGCTCTTGAAAGATCAGCGGCGGGCGCAAGCAGAGATGGCTATCGTCGAGAGGCTCAAGAGCGCGGGCAAGACCCAGCCGCAGGAGGGCGATCCCGGCGCGCCGCCGAGCCCTCGCTAGGCAATATTCAAGAGTCACTTTGCGCCGCGAAACTTGCGGCGACGTCCGGCTTTATTCTCGCTACAACGTCCCGACTTCTATTCGTCGAATGTGTTGACACCGGCAGGCGGTGATTGTGAAAGATAGGCTCGTCGTTCTCTCGTCAGTCCTCTTAATGACCCTCAGCCTAGTGCCCGTCTCCGGCGCAAGGCAGACGACTGCGCCTGTGAAGCCGCGCGTCACGTTTGAAGAAGTGCCGCCGAAGGTGAGCGGCATCACTTGGACGCACAACAACGCGATGTCGCCGGAGCGTTACCTGCCTGAGACGGTCGGTGCGGGCTGCGTCTTCTTCGACTACGACAACGACGGCTGGATGGACATCTACCTCGTCAACAGCGGAGCCTCCGATTTCTACACGCCGAAGCAGCCGCTCAAGAATGCCCTCTATCACAACAACCACGACGGCACATTCACAGACGTGACCGACAAAGCGGGCGTCGCGGGAGGCACGTTCGGCATGGGCGCGGCGGCTGGCGACTACGACAATGATGGCTGGCAAGACCTCTACGTCACCGCCTACGGGCGCAACACCCTCTATCACAACAACCACGACGGCACATTCACCGATGTGACGGCGAAGGCGGGCGTCGCCGCGCCCGGCTGGTCAACCTGCGCCGTCTGGTTCGATTACGACCGGGACGGCAAGCTCGATCTCTTCGTCTCCAGCTTCGTCCTCTACGACAAGACGGCGCAGAACCTCTACTGCACGGACGAGTCGAAGCGACGCTACTACTGCGTCCCGCGCTTCTTCAAGCCGCAAGCGTCTCACCTCTTACACAACAACGGCGACGGCACGTTCAAAGACGTGAGCAAAGAGTCTGGGATCGCTGACTCGCCCGGCAAGTCGTTCGGCGCGGTCGCGACCGACGTGAACAACGACGGCTGGACTGACTTGTTCGTCGCCAACGACACCGTGCCGAACTTCCTCTTCGTCAACAAGGGCAACGGAAAATTCGAGGAGGTGGGCTTGGCTGCGGGCGTCGCCTACAGTGAGGCGGGCGCACCGCGCTCAGGCATGGGCGTGGACGCGGGCGATTACGACGGCGACGGGTGGCAAGACCTCTTCGTCGCCAACATCGATCAGGAGTTCTTCAGCCTCTATCACAACCAGAAGGATTTGACCTTCGTGGACGATCCCGGCGAGATCGCCCCGGCGACACACCTGCTCTCCGGCTGGGGCTTGAAGTTTTTCGATTACGACAACGACGGTGACGCCGATCTCTTCCTCGCTAACGGTCATCCGGACGACATGATCGAGTCGCGCGCGCCGCGCGTGAAGTACAGAGAGCCTCTGCTCCTGTTCGAGAACGTCGGTGGTAGGTTCAAGGACGTGAGCGCGCAGTCGGGCGCGGCGTTCGCGAGAAGCTACTCGGCGCGCGGGGCGGCGGTCGGCGACTACGACAACGACGGCGATCTCGACATCCTCGTCTCGAACAACGGCGAAGCGCCGCTACTGCTCCGCAACGAAGGGGGAAGTAGGAACAACTGGCTTGGGCTACAACTCATCTCGACCAAAAGTAATCCGTCGGCTGTCGGCGCGCTCATCACGTGGCGTGTCGGCGGCGCGAAATTCAGTCGTTTGAAGACGGCGGGCGGGAGCTATCTCGCCTCGCACGACCCGCGCGAAATCCTCGGAGCCGGGCGCGCGGGCAAGATCGACGCGGTCGAGATTCGCTGGCAGAGCGGCGCGCTCGACACCATCACCAATCCGCCGATGAACACTTACGTCAAGATCGTCGAAGGCGAAGGACTCAAAGGCGCGGCGGTCGGCGCGAAGTAAGTTCAAAAGCAGTCAGTCGTGCGACGGTTTCATCTTCGCGCGTCTTTTATTCTCTCGAAGGAGTCGGAAACTTGAAACAACTTGCGATATTGATAGCCTGTGCTGTCCTCATCTGCGCGACGAACGCGCGCGCCTTCGCCCAGCAGCCGACTGCTGCCACGCTCAGCGGCAGGGTGAGCGACCCGAACGGCGCGGTCGTCGTCGGTGCTCAAGTGACCGCCACGCAGAAGGCGACCGGCATGAAGCGCGACACGACGACGAACGGCGAGGGTCTTTTCGTCATCGCGAACCTGCCAGCCGGTGACTATGAGGTAAAAGCGAGGGCGCAAGGATTCGCCGAAAAAGTTTTCCCCGTTGTGACACTTCAGGTCGGACAAAACCCCACGCTCGACATTCCGCTCTCGTTGACGGTCTCCGAGACGGTCACGCTCGACGATGGCGGCTTGCCCCCTGTCCTTGTCAACACCAGCACTTCCGTGGTTGACAGCGTGATCGGCGAGCGAGAGATCGAGAGCCTTCCGCTCAACGGGCGCAACTTTCTGGAACTCGCGCTGCTCGTCCCCGGCAACTCGCCCGCGCCGAACTTCGATCCGACGAAGACGAACACCGTTGTCATCTCTTCCGGCGGGCAGTTCGGTCGCGGCGGCAACGTGACGGTTGACGGCGCGGACATCAACGACGACGTGGTCGGCGGCGCGGTCGAGAACATCTCGCAGGACGCCGTGCAGGAGTTCCAGATCGCGACCAACCGTTTCTCCGCGCAACTGGGTCGCTCTGCCTCCTCCGTCATCAACGTCGTCACCAAGTCGGGCACGAACGAGGTGCACGGCTCCGGCGCGGTTTACTTCCGTGACCGCAAGCTTCAAGGCTTGCCCGCCACCTTCGACCGCACGCTCACTGCTACCCCGCCCTTCGACCGCGAGCAGTATTCGTTCACACTGGGTGGCCCCATCCGTAAAGACAAAGCTTGGCTCTTCGGCTCCGTCGAGGATCGCAATCAAGACGGCGCGGTGCTCGTCGGAGCGCGCAATACCGCTACGCGCTCCATCGTCAAGAGCTTCGCCGCCGCCCCGCTCGACGACCTGTTGACGACCGCGCGCTTCGACTGGCAGCCGACCGCCGCGGATCACTTGAGCGTCCGCCACTCGCTGCAACGCGAATCGGACGTGGCGGCGAGCACGCTCATACGCTCCATCGGCTCCGCCTCGCAGCGACAGTCGGGCAGCAACCGCGCGCAGTCGCTCGCCGCCAATTACGCGCGCGTCATCTCTTCGCGCGACATCAACAGCTTCAACTTCAGCTTCAGCACCTTCATCAACCGGACGCAGCCCGTCACGCAAGCCCCGCAGCTTACGTTTCCGAGCATTCAGGACGGCGCGTCGTTCCGCGTGCCGCAGGAGACGCGGCAGCGTCGCCTCCAGTTCGGCGACACGCTGACGATGGTGCGCGGCAACCACACCGTAAACTTCGGCGGCGAGTTCCAACGCGTGGACGCAGACTTCAACCTCGGCGTCTTCCAGCAGGGGCGCGTCGAGCTGATCGAGGACTTTCCCGACTTCGACCGCAACGGCGACGGGCGCGTTGACGATAACGATCTGCTCTTCGCCGTCACGCTCCGCAGCGGCGTGCCGACGCGCCCGCTTTTGATCCCGAACGCCGATAACAACTACGTCGCGGCGTTCGCACAGGACGACTGGCACGTCTCGCCGCGCCTGACGCTCAACCTCGGCTTGCGCTACGAACTCGACACCGACGTGAAGAACGTCAGCCGCTATCCCGGCGACATCAACCCGCTCGTGCTCCCGTTCCTGCGCGGCGACCGCCACGCGGACAGAAACAACTTCGCGCCGCGCGTCGGCTTCAACCTCTCGACGAAGGACGGGCGCACGAGCCTGCACGGCGGCTACGGCATCTACTACGACCGCGTGACGCTTGAGATTCAGTCGCTCGAACGCGGGCTTGATGGGCGCGCGCTCCCCATCGAAGTGCGCGCGGGCAACGTCTTCTTCATCCCGCCGCCGTGCCTCTTCAACCCCGCGTGCGGTCAGTTCCCGCCACCCGCGCCGACGCTTAACAATCCATTCACAGGCTTCGTCCTGCCCGGCGCGGGCGCAGGTGGCATCAACATCATCGCCAACAATCTGCAAAATCCGATGGTGCAGCAGATGAACCTCGGCGTCGAGCGCGAACTCGGTCGCGACTTCGTCGTGCGCGCCGACTACCTGCACGACTTCGGCACGCACTTCATCATCGGTCGCACCATCGGGCAAGTCTTCAACCCGGTCGTCGGCGGACCCGATCTCGTCAAGAACATCGAGTCGAGCGTCAAGACGAAGTACGACGCGCTGCTCCTGAGCATCGAACGCCGTTTCTCGAACCACTACCAATTGCGCGCCGCCTACACGCTCTCGAAGGCTTTCAACTACGCGAACGACGATCAGATTCCTTTCTCGAATGGTCCCATTGACTCCAACAACCTGCAACTCGAATACGCACCGACGCCGAACGATCAGCGCCATCGTTTCACCTTCGCCGGGGTCTTCGATCTGCCCGCGGGCTTCCGCCTCTCGCCGCTCCTGACGCTCGCCTCCGGCGTGCCGATGGACATCCTCCTGCCCGACGGCAGTTCACGCATCCCCGCGCTGCAACGCAACGCGGGCGGTCGCCTGTTCCACACCGGCGCGGAGCTGAACGCCTTCATCCGTCGTCTCAACGCGGCGGGTGGCGTGGGAGGACAACCTCTGCCGCTCGTGCGCGACGACGTGCGCTTCAACGACTCGTTCAGCTCATTCGACCTGCGCGTGTCAAAGGTCTTTCGCATCCGTGAGCGCGTGCGGATCGAGCCGCTCGCCGAAGTCTTCAACCTCTTCAACGTGACGAACGTGCTCGGCGTCTCGAACGTCAACTATTCCGGCTACGCGAACGTGCTCGTGCGCGACAGCAACGACGCGACGAACTCCGGCTTCCTGCGCTCAACGAGTTTCGGTCAGCCCGTGACGACCGCGGGCGGCGTCTTCGGATCGGGTGGCCCCCGCGCCTTCCAGTTCGCGACGCGCATCACGTTCTAATCGAGACTGAATCGGACGGAGAATTGGCGGGCGGACTTTCAGTGAGCGCGAGCGACACACTCAAACGACAGCTCGGACTGCCGACGGCGACGGCGCTCATCGTCGGCGAGACCATCGCCGTCGGCATCTTCCTCACGCCCGCAGGGATGGCGAAGTCGCTCGGCTCGCCCGCGCTCGTGCTTACAGTGTGGCTCGTGATGGGCGCGATGGCTCTGTGCGGCGCGCTCTGCTACGGCGAGCTAGCCGTCAGATTCCCGCAAGCAGGCGGCGGCTACGTTTATCTGCGCGAAGCCTACGGCGCGCCGCTCGCATTCCTCTACGGCTGGATGGCGCTCGTCGTGATGGACCCGGGACTCACTGCCGCGCTCGCCGTCGGGCTTGCGGGCTACGTCGGCTACAGCTTCGCGCTCTCGCCGCTCGGAATCAAACTCGTCGCCATCGCGTCGATCATCGCGCTCGCCACCGTCAACATCCGCGGCGTGCGACTCGGCGCGTGGTTCGTCCGCTGGCTGACCGTGCTCAAACTCGGTGCGCTCGGTTTCATACTCGTCTGGGGTTTCGCCTTCCGCCTCGGCGACTGGTCGAACTTCGCGCCGTTCGTCGCGCGGCGCGCCGGCTCTCTGCCGCTCGCGGGCGCGCTCGCGGGCGGGATGGTCGCGGCGTTCTTCTCCTTCGGCGGGTGGTGGGACGTAAGCAAGGTGGCGGGCGAGGTGCGCCGCCCGTCCTACACACTGCCCCGCGCCCTCGCCTACGGCGTCCTCGTCGTCACGCTCGTGTACGTCGTGACGAGCGCGGCTTTCATCTATCTCGTGCCGTTGGGGCGCGTCGCTTCGGGCGAGACTTTCGCGGCGCAGGCGGGCGAAGTTTTGTTCGGCAGGATCGGCGGACAGATTTTTTCGGCGGTGGTCATCGTCGCCGTGCTGGGGAGCCTCGCTGGTGTCGTCATGTCCGCCCCGCGCGTCTATTTCGCAATGGCGCGAGACGGGCTGTTTTTCCGTGCGGCGGCGGCGGTGCATCCGCGCTACGGCACGCCCGCGCGCGCCATCGCGCTCGAAGCCGCGCTCGCCTCCGTGCTTGTCCTGCGCGGCACGTTCAAAGAGATCATCTCCTACTTCGTCTTCGTCGTCGTCATCTTCCTCGCGCTCACGGTCGCCGCGCTCTTCCTGCTGCGCCGCAGGGACACGACCGCGCCCGAATACAAAACTCCCGGCTACCCTGCGACGCCCGTCGCGTTCTTGCTGTTGATCGTGCTCTTGCTTATGCTGCTCGCGGGCGGCAACCCGCGTCAGTCGCTTCTCGGCGTTGCCGTCGTCGCGTCGGGGCTGCCCGTCTATTACTTACTGTTCCGCCGCAAATTCATCGCGGCGGACGCACACGGAGAAGAGAACTCATGACCTGGATCAAAACCGTTTCCCCCGAGTCAGACGACAATGTGCGCCGCGCGATGGAGGCGCAGCGCGAACTCTACCCCGTAGAGTACGCAACGCCCGTGCACCCGACGCCCGACGGCGCGTCGTCCGGCATCGTCGAGTCGCACAGCCTGCTCCCCGATGTGCTCCACCACGCCTTCGCCACTTTCGGCGCGCTCATGTCGCCGGACTTACCGCTCGCGCGCCGGCAGCACGAGATGATCGCGACGATGGTCTCGGTGACGAATCGTTGTCATTATTGAATCGAATCTCACGCAGAGTTTCTGCGTCGTGTCACACTTGATGAAGAGATGGTCAGGGCGCTCGCGGAGGACTACGCGAACGCCCCGATCTCGGAACAGGATCGCGCGATGCTCGACTACGTCGTGCAGTTGACGCGCGACTCCACGCGCATCTCGCCCGCCGACCACGAGCGTTTGCGCGCCGTCGGCTTCGACGACAGAGGTATCCTTCAGATCACGCTTATCGCCTCGTGGTTCAACTACATCAACCGCGCGGCGGACGCGCTCGGCGTCGGGCGCGACTGAGGAAGATAGTCACGAGGAGGTTGAAACGAAAACGGCGCCCGCGCTCCCAGGGTTTCACTCTTTCGTTAACGGCTATAGAGTTTGGTTTCGTTAACGCTGCGGTTGCTGCGGCTGGGCAGCCTGCGGCTGTGTCCCTTGAGGCGACGGCGCGGGCTTGGCAAAGACGATGGGTGCGGCGGAGATGATACCTTTACCCTCCTGCACCGTGATCGACTGGTCGGGCTTCACGTCCGAGACGGTATCGCGCTCGCCGCTGGGCCAGACGATCTCAAGGGTCAGCGTTACCCCGTCCTCCGGCTTCCCCAAACCGAACGTGAGCGGCAGCTCGCTCTGCGAGCAGTAGCTCGAACCCGTCTTGACCATCAACAACTCCTTCGCGCCCTTCGACGACTTCAGCGTGACCTTCGCGCCGATCCCGTCGCGGTTCGACCGCGTGCCGACGAGTTTCACGCGCAGCAGATCATTCTGGTTGGCGTTGTCGTTACGGAGCAAACGCGCCGCGCCGTTGTTGGTCGTGATGAGCAGATCGAGATCGCCGTCCGAGTCGAAGTCGCCGTAAGCCGCGCCGCGCCCGACGATGGCGCGCTGAAGGGCGCGACCGAGCCGCGCGCTCACCTCCTCGAATTTCTTCCGACCCTTGTTGCGGAAGAGGTGCGGCGGCTGCGCGTACTTCACATTGGGTTGGACGACGCTGATGTCATCGGAGACGTGACCGTTGACGGCGAAGATGTCGAGTAGTCCGTCCAGATCGTAGTCGAAGAAGAAGGTGGCGAAGGTGAGCGACTGCGCCGACGCCTTGCCGATGCCGGAGCCGGGCGCGTCGTCCGTAAACAGCCCCGTCCCGTCGTTGTGGTAGAGCGCCATGCTCTCGTTCGTGAAGTTGCCGATGACGACCCCTTGCCGCCCAGACCCGTCGTAGTCGCCCGCGTCCACGCCCATCCCCGCGCGCGCCGTGCCCGCCTCGCTGAACGCCACGCCCGCCGCAACCGCCTCGTCCGTGAACGTGCCGTTACCGTTATTCTTGTAGAGCTTGTTCGGCTCCGTATCGTTGGCGACGAAGAGATCGAGCCGCCCGTCGTTGTCGTAATCGAGCAGCGCGACGCCGAGCGCCTTGCTCGTCGGATCATTAAGCCCCGCGCGCTCTGTGACGTTCTCGAAGGTGCCGTTGCCGCGGTTGTGGTAGAGGGTCGAACTCTGTCCCTTGTAAGCCTGCGGCGTGCAGTAGGACTTGTTCTTGCCGTCGAGCGAGCAGTACTGATCCGTCTCGACCGTCCACGCGACGTAGTTGGCGACGAAGAGATCGAGTTTGCCGTCGTTGTCGTAATCGAACCACGCGGCGCTCGTCGAAAAACCGGGATCGCCCACGCCTGCGCGCGTCGTCACGTCGGTGAACTTGCCGCCGCCCGTGTTGCGGAAGAGATGGTTCTGTCCGACGCAGGTGACGTAGATGTCTACGTTGCCGTCGTTGTCGTAGTCGGCGACCGCCGCGCCGATGCCGTACATCTCGATGGCGAGCCCTGCCTGTCGGGTCACGTCCGCAAACGTGCCGTCCTGATTGTTGTGGTAGAGGGCGAGCGTCGTTCGAGACTGTTTATGCTCGGGCCAGTCCGTCGAGTTGACGAGCAGGATGTCCTGCCAGCCGTCGTTGTCGTAGTCGAGGAACGCCGCGCCCGCGCCGATGGTTTCGGGAAGATATTTTTTGCCAAACGCACCGCTGTTGTGTTTGAAGCGAATGCCCGCTTGTGCGGTCACGTCCGTGAACTCGATGGCACCGGAAGGGCGCGGCGCGTCGAGCGTCGGTGTCGCGGTCGGTGTCGCCTGCGTCGAGGCTTGCTCGGCGGTTGTCTGCGTGCCCGGCGCGGGCGCGGCTTGTTTACAGCCCGCGAATAAGAAGGCGAGCGCGAACATGAGAGAGTAGAAGACGGAGCTTCGTCGCATCCAGATCATTCCTTGACGGGCGAATTATGAAGACTCAACGAACGTCAGAGCTTAGGCGGCGGATGCTTGCGCGCCGCTCGCGTCGCGGCTCGCTTTACGCGAGGTCAGCCAAATTTCCATCAGGTTCGCCGTGGGTCCGACGATGAAAAGCGCATAGTAGGGCGCGTGGACGACCTGCGCGAGACGCAAGACGGCTTCGGCGAGAGCGACGGTGAATGCCACGGCGCACTGCCCGGCGCGCGTGTGCACGGTTGTCTTCGGATCGGTGATCATGAAGAAGATGAAGAGCTGGTACATCGGACCCGTGATCGGCGCGATCTCCGCCGCCCACGGATGACCCGTGATGGCGCTGCGCAGAAACGAAAGGGCGACGAACGAGACGACGTAGGTCGCCGTGATGTGGAAGCGCCGCAGACGCCAGACGATGACGAAGCCGAGCGCCCAGATGACGACGAGCGGCAGCAGGTAGTTGCCCCACTGGATGCTCAAACTCGCCACCGTCTCGTAGGCGAGAAAGAGCATCACGCAGATGCCGAAGTTCGAAGGATTCCAGATGTGACGACCGCGCACACGCAGCACGTACTTCGACGTGATAGAGATCATGCTACACAGCGCGTAGGGCCAAAAGGCGGGCGAGCGCACCAAGATGCCGACGCTGATCCCTGTAATGTACGCGCTCGCGAGGTGGGGCCACTTGCCGGCGAAGATGCGCGAGAGCACCAACTCGGTCGCGATGGCGGTGACGATGGCGAGCAGGGTCTTCTGATAGCTCTCCAGCATCCCGAAGGAGAGTTGCCCCGCGAGCAGGATGCAGGTGATGAAGACGGGCGGGATGAAACGGCTGTCGAAACTGACCTTACGTTTGCGCCCCGCGCCGCCGACTTCGACCGGAGGGGCGGGTGAGACTGTCGCGCTCGCCTGTCGGCTCATGCGGGCTCCTTCACCTTGTTGATCTGACCCGTGACCGGATGCTCTATCGTCTGCACCTTACCCGAAGTCCAGCGAATCTCCGCACGCTCGACGCGCGGACTCTTGCCGAGACCGAAGTGGAGGCGGCGTTGATTCTGCGCGCAGAAGCCGCTCCCGCCCGCGACCTGCTGCGCTTGCTCGCGCCCGTTCCAGAAGAGCCGGACTTCCGCGCCGATGGCGCTGCGGTTGCTCTGTGTCCCCTCAAGCTCGAAGTCGATCCAACTGTTCTCCGGCGCGGCGGTGTTCTTATAGACGAGAAGGGGTCCGCGCTGGTTGGCGACGACGACATCGAGCACGCCGCGGTTCCAGAGATCGACCATGGCGATCGAGCGTCCGTCGTAAGTGTCATTCGCGCCGACCGCCTGCGCCACGTCCACGAAGCGACCTGCGGCGTCGTTCATCCAGACGTGCTTTGTCTGGTAGCCCGACAGGCTGCGCCCCTCCATGGGGGGCCAGTTGGCGGCGTCGGAGATGATGGCGGTGTTGCCGCCCGCGACCTTCGAGAAGTCGTACCAGTAGCTCTTGCCTTTGTCCGCTGAGACATAGCCGTTAACGAGATAGAGATCGAGCGCGCCGTCGTTGTTGAGATCGCCGAACTGCGCGCCGAAGCTCCAGCCGCCGAGTTCGACGCCCATGTCGCGCGCGAGGTTGTCATACTTGAGCGCGTCGCCCGAAGTACCTTCCCTCGGTATCCAGAGGTTGTTGCCCTGTATGAGCACGCCCTCCTCCGTGATGTTCGAGACGTAGATGGCGTACTTGCCCTCGTTGAGGATGTCGCCGAACGCCGCGTTCATCCCGCTCTTGGGCGCGAAGCCGACGCCGGTCTGTTCGCCCGCCTCACGGAAATGTTTGCCGTCCTCGTTGAGGTAAAGTTCCGAGACGCCGTAGTCGTTGGCGATGAAGAGATCGGGGCGACCCGTCCCGCATAGGTCTGCGGCGGCGGCGGCTAACGCCCAGCGACGACTGTTGATGCCAACCTTCTCTGCGACCTCCTCAAACTTGCCATCGCCCAAGTTATGGAAGAGATACTTGCGCCCGCCGTTTTTCGCGTACTCGAAACTCTCCGGCATCATGCGCGTCGTCTTCAGGTGCCACAGGTCAACGTCCTCGGCGTAGTAGCCGCCGACGAAGAGATCGAGCAGCCCGTCGCCGTCGTAGTCGAGCCAGACGGCTGTGTTCGCGTTGACCCACTGCGGTAGATCAGCCTTCTCGCTCACGCGCGTGAAGCCGTGCCCGCCATCGTTGTGGAACAACTCGGGGCGGCCCCACTTGTAGAGGAACAGGTCTTCATAGCCGTCGTTGTCATAGTCGCCCCAGACCGCGCCCATCGAGACGCCCGTGCCCGGCTGATTCACGTCCGCCACGTTCAACTCAGGTGCGACATCCTTGAACGTGCCATCGCCCGCGTTGCGGAAGAGTGCGTTGCGGCTGCCCTCGCCGCTGTTGGTGACGTAGATGTCCGACCAGCCGTCGCGGTCGAAATCGACTATCGAGACCGCCGCGCCCATCGAGGCGACCTGCGGCATGATGTGATCGAGTTTGTGATCGAGCGTCGGGGCTTGGTGTGTGAAGTTGATGCCGGAGGCGCGCGAGACCTCTTCGAGGTGGAAGCCGTAGCGCGCGAGCGCGGAGTTGGCGTCCACGTTCGACTGCGACGCCGCGCGACGCGCCGACAGCCGACGGATCACGACGGGCGTGGCGATCAGCGCGACGAAGAAGATCACGAGCAAAATTCTCGCGACAGGACTGCTACCGCGTGTCATCTCTGTTTCTGGGGTCTCAGCGCGTACTGGAAAATGTCGGGCGTGACGTAGCGCGTGTGGTACGTCTGCCAGTCTTCTGGGTGGCGGCGATAGACCTCTTCGTCTTCAAGCCTGCCGGGAGCAGTAGTGTATTCCTGCTTCGCGTGATAGGGCAAAGGGAGCACCGTTTTCGAGTGGGTCGAGTTGAAATCGCCGTCCTTGATCCAGCCGTCGCCCATGATGACGAAGTCGCGCACCCAGCCGGCGGGCGGCGCGGGCTGCTCCGGAAAGCGCAGCGTCATCTCGTCGCCCGCGTTCATGATGATGTAGCGATCATCAGCCGCCGCGAGCAACTCGCGCACGTCGCCGAAGCGCGTGTAGTAGCCGACGAGGTCGCGCCAGACCTGCTTCGACGAGGCGAGGCGGTTATAGAGCGGCACTTCGGGCGAAGAGTCGTTGGGTTTATCGATGACGGAGTAGCCGCGGTAGTGCAGGTCAGCCACTTCGGGGTTGATCCGCGTCGTGCGCGGTTGCGCGTCCGTTGCCCCTCGCGCCCATTCGAGCGAGTCCCAGAAGATTTCGAGGTTGGTACGTAGGCGCAGGCGGCGCGGCGTATTGGGGCGGAAGACGTGCGAGAGATCGAAGAGGCAAATCTTCTTGCGCCCGGCAGGGAACCCCAGGTTCGGCTCGGCTGTGACCCAGCCGCCTTTGCCGTCCGGCACCTCCATGCTGAGCGGCTGCGGGTGAACTTCCTGCCCCTGACTGATCGCGACGTTGACGGACGAGTCGGTCGGGTGCATCCAGCCCTTCGCGATCAGATAGAGTGGTCCTTCTTGCGGCGCGTCGTCGCCGAGATCGACTTCGACGTAGTGATCGCGCGTCACGCCCTGATAACGACCGCGCCCGAAGGTGTCGAGGTAACGCTCGTCGAGCGCGCTCACCACGTCGGTCACGTCCGTGCCGTTATCGTCCACGGCGCGCGCGATCGTGTGCGGCGTCTTGACGGTCGTGATGGCGAGCTTGGCGGGCGGGATGACGAAACGCTCATCGACGAAGATGTCCGTGCCCTGCGGGTGATCGACGGTCATCAGCGCGAGCTGATCGTAATAATAAGTCTCCCACAACTCCGCCGTGATGCGCAGGTCATAGTGCCCGTCGCGCGGGGCGAGCTCATTCCCGCCAATCTTGTACCACTCCTCGGTCGCCTCCACGCGCGCCGTGCCCAGCGTGTTGATGCGCAGACCGATTGCCGAACTCCACGGCACGGCGTCCTTGACGAACTTCATCTCCTTGCCATCATAGGCGAAGAGGAACGGGCAAGAGCCTTTGAGCCGCTGCTCGGCGGTGATCGTTTGATCCGCCTTCAACTCGAACTCGGCGCGCACCGAGCCATTGGGCCAGACGATGCGTACCAGGTCCGCGCTCTGTTGATCGCCGAGACCGAAGTGGACGAGGGGACTCGTCATCAACTGCTTCTGCACGAGGAGCCCCGCGCGTATCTCCATCTCGCCGCCGACGCCGAAAGAGTTGATGCGCTGATCGCCGACCGCCTTTGCTGCGCGCGGGCGCACTTGCTGCCAGTGATAATTCTTCGCGCCGTGGTTGAGCGCGCGTAGGGGCTGACCGTCCGTCGAGAGTCCCAGCAGATCGAGCCTCCCGTCGCCGTCCAGGTCGGCTGCATCGGAGATTGCCGCGAATTCGACGGGTTTATCGAGCGGCTTGAAGTTACCCTGCCCGTCGCCGAGCCAGACGAGCGTACCCCTGCCCGTCGGCGCGACGAAAGTGAGGAGCAGATCGAGCGCGCCGTTGTTGTCCAAGTCCGCCACGCGCAGGCGAAACGCTGTTTCGAGATTGTCAGGCGCGTTACCGACTCGCGCGATCTGTGCCGTGTTCCAATCCTTGCCTTCGTCTTTATCGGAAAGGCGCGTGACGGAGCCATCGGCTTGGGCGATGAGCAGATCGATGACGCCGTCGCCGTTCACCTCGGCGACGGCGATGGCGCGCACGGGCGGGTAGTTCTGCGGGAGTGCGCGCTCGTTGAACTGTCCCGTGCGTTCGTTCGTGAAGACGTGTAGATGACCGTCGCCGTCAACGAGTGCGGCGTCGGGGTCGCCATCGGCGTCGAGGTCAGCCCACGCGAAGTCGCGCAGACCGGAGACTCCTGTGAAGGGGTGCGACTCGGCGAAAGTGCCGTCGCCGTTGTTTCTCAAGATCGTGGGCACGCCGCGTTCGGCTCCGAGGACGATGTCGAGATCGCCGTCCGCCTCTATGTCCGCCGCCCACGCGCCCGTGTAGCTCGCGCTCGCCGCAGGGAGCTTGGCTTGCGCCGTTACGTCCGTGAAAGCGTTCGCATTTTCCTGTCTGAGTAAGCGAACGCCGCCCGCGCCGGCGAGTACGAGATCGGTCTTGAAGTCATAGTTGAAATCCATCCCGAGGACGCCTTCGGGGCGGGGCGCGGCGGCAGACGCGCCGCCGGGGAACGGGTAGGTCGCGCCACTCGCGAGACGCACCTCATGTTCATTCGCTTCGACTGTAGAAGGCGCGCCTTCGCCGTCCAGAAAGATCGCGCCGATCCAACTCCAGCGAGCGCCGCTCGCCGCGTCGGTTAATGATGTGGGTGAGAAAGTGATCGCCGTGTCTGCGGGCGCGGGCGCGAAGGTCGGCGTTTCGAGTCGGAGGAATTTTGTGAACGGCTCGGCTTCTTCGCCGGGCGGCGGCTTGATGGCGGCGAGGCTCTGGCGAAATTCTGCGACGCGCACCAGCACGTTGCGCAGGAATGCGATCCGCGTCGCCGCCGCGCGCGGGTCTGTCCCGGCGGCGGCAGACTGGACGGCGTTCAACTGCTGCTGAACCTCCGGCGTCCAGCCGGAAGAGCGGGCGGAGATTTTCTCCACCGTGCGGCGCAGCGTCTCCGTGTCGCCGCGCTTGGCGGAGACGCGCGCGAGTTCGAGCAGGGCGGCGAGGTTGTCGGGTTGTGCTTCGAGTATCTTGCCGACGAGACGCTGAAACTCTGCCTCGCTGTTCTCGTCGCCCTGCCGCTCAATCTCCTCGGCGAGCTTGTAGATGGCGATCAGGTTTTTGGGGTTGAGTTCGATTGCCTTGCGTAGCGCGGCGACGGCTTCCACCGCGCGACCGCGACTGCTTTCGAGCAGACCGATGAGGTATTGAATTTGATCACTTTCGGGTGCGAGCGTGCGTGCGTATTCGAGGCGCAGCGCGGCGTCGTCGAAGTTCCTCTGGCGCAGTGCGAGCAAGCCCCAGTTCGCCCAGCCCGCGGGTTCGCCCGCGACGAGCCGCGTCACCTCCGCGAGCTTGGCGTCGGCGCGCACGTCGTCGCCGACCTGCAAAGCTGCCAGACCGACGTAGAAGGCTCTGACGACATCGGCGTACTCTTTGGACGACTTATCAGGCAGCTTTGCGACTGTCTGACACCCCGTCATGACCGTGAGGATGGCGGTGAGAATGAAGAGCAGAGTGGTAAGCCGGTAATGATTCGATAGTCTCATTCGCATCATGTAAGCTTGCGGGCAGTGAATCGGAAGAGTTATCTGATCTCTGGTTCAACTATTGGTACGAACACTCTCTTTCACGCTCGTTGATAAAATATCAAGACCATACGGGCGCGAATTCTCTGAAGCGACAGCAGTCGTTTGCAACATCATTTAGAGTAGTTCGTTTTGTGCACACCCGCGCCGGGAAGACGCTTTTCCGGGTGACTTTACACGCTTCTGTTCACACCTGCAACAAAGTGTCCGGCAGTCGCCGCCGACTAACTTTAATTCACGAAGATCGTTTCTCCATGAAGAACACAGGGCGCGATTCGCCGTAACTTGACAACGTGGTTCGCCGACGTATATTCGGGGATGTTTCCCCGCCTGCCAACTTGCGATCTTCCCGAGACTGACTGGCGACGCGCGTCTCTGCTTCAGTAGAACTATGAAGAAATTTAGTCCCGCCCTCGTCCTGCCCGTCGCGTTGTTCGTCGTCCTTGCGGCTGCTTCGACGTTTATCACTAAGACATTGGCACGCCTGCCGACTCAAGCGACATCTGCTACCGCGTCGCGCGAGGACGCCTACCGCGCCAACAACATCGGCGTCGCGCTCCTTGAACAGTTCAAGTATAAAGAGGCGGCGGACTCGCTGCGCCGCGCCCTGCAACTCGATCCCAAACTCTCCCTCGCGCGCATCAACCTCGCCATCGCGCTCTACAACTTGCCCGACGCGGCGGGCGCGCAGCGTGAAGCGCAAGCTGCCGCCGCCGTCGCGCCCGACGCGCCGCAAGCCCCGTACATTCTGGGTCTGCTTGCCAAGTCGCAGAGCCGCACAGACGACGCCGTCGCAGCGTTCCAGCGCGTGCTCAAGATCGATCCGTCGGACGTGGGCGCGAACGTCAACCTGGGACAGCTCTATTCGCAGCAGCGCAAGTACACGGAAGCCATCGCCGCGTTCCGCACGGCGCTCGCCGCCGAGCCCTACAACGCGACGGCGCTCTACAACCTCGGCACAGCCCTGCTCAGAGCCGGGCAGCGCGACGAAGGGCAGCAGGTGATCGCGCGTTTTCAGGAACTCAGGCAGCGCGGATCGGGAACGACACTCGGGCAGAACTACCTCGAACAGGGTCGCTACGCAGAAGCCCTCGCCTCGACCGGAGCCGAGCCCGAACTCGTCGAGCGCGCCACACCCTCCGTCACCTACACGGACGCGACCGCTACATTCTTACCCTCTGCTACGAGCGCGACGAACGCGCGCTCTTCCGCCGCCACGCAGGTCTTTGGTCGCAGCTTCAAGGGCGTAGAGTTGAACGACGCCGCGCGGCGCGAGATCGCAGCCGCGCTCGGCGGCTGCGCGACGCTCTTCGACTTCGACGGCGACGGCGATCTCGATCTCTTCTGGGCAGCCGCTTCCACGCAGCAACTCTACCGCAACGACGGCGGCAAGTTCGCGGACGTGACGAGCCAGTCCGGCGCGCTCGCCGCGCAACCCGGTGGAACAAACGTCGGCGCGGTCGCGGGCGATTACGATAACGATGGGAAGCCCGATCTCTTCGTCATGCGCGACGGCGCGCTCGCGCTCTATCACAACGATGGCGGCGGAAAGTTCTCTGACGTGACGACCGCTGCTGGCATCCCCGCATATTCCTATCTCCCCGGCGCGGTCGCGTTCGTTGACGCGGATCACGACGGCGACCTCGACATCTTCGTCGCAGGGCTCGCCGATCT
>JAVXVR010000222.1:0-4200 GCA_032230165.1 Acidobacteriota bacterium
ATGCCGTAAACCGCAAATCGTGACAGGTGACAGGTAAGAAGCTGCGTCCGCCCTTTCTTACCTGTCACCTGTCACGGTTAACCTGTCACCCGTTTAATATCTTTCGACGATGCCGCTGGGGGTCGCATCCTTGCCGCCAGACGGCGCGGGGCTCGCGAGACTGCTCATGCCCGAAGAGTTTAGCATGGCGGTCGTCAGCAGCGTAGCGACGCGCTCGGCTTCGGCAAGCAGACCTTGCAGCTCCGTGGAGTTTTCCGATTGCTCCGCCACCAGGCAATCGCCCAGCACCTTCTGCACATCGTCACGCTCCTCGGGCGAGAGCGTGGGTGCGATCTCACGGTAGGTGCGCTGCGCGTTGCGAGAGAGAGACTCGATACGGTTACGCGCCGCGATGATCTCTTTCATCTCCTGATCGCGCTGCACCGCGCTCGACGCCTCGGCGATCAGCATCTCGATCTCGTCCGGGGTCAAGCCGGAGGTCGGCGTGATCTGCATCTCCTGCTTGCGTGCCGTCGCCTTGTCGGTCGCCGAGACGTTCAAGATGCCGCTCGCGTCCACTTCGAACAAGACCTCGATCTGCGGCGCGCCGCGCGGACTCGCCGGGATACCGACCAGTTCGAACTTACCCAAGCTCCGGTTGCCTGCCGCGATCTCGCGCTCGCCCTGCAATACGTGAATCTCAACCGACGACTGATTGTCAACGACGGTCGTGAACGTCAGCGAGTTGCGCAAGGGAATCGTCGAGTTGCGATCAATGACTTTGGTGAAGAGCCCGCCGCGTGTTTCCAGTCCAAGCGAGAGCGGGAGCACGTCGAGGAGCACGATATCTTTGACCTCGCCCGTGAGTACGCCGCCCTGAATCGCCGCGCCCATCGCGACCACCTCGTCCGGGTTGATCTCGGACGATGGCTCGCGACCGAAAATCTCCGTCACCGTGCGCCCGATGATTGGCGAGCGCGTCTGACCGCCGACGAGCAAGACCTTGTCGATGTCCGTCGGCTGGAGCTTCGCGTCCCACAGAGCCTTCTGGCACGGCTCGATGGTCTGCTCGACCAGATCGCCGATGAGCTGCTCGAATTTTTCGCGCGGCAGCACCTTGCTGAAGTGCTTCGGACCCGAAGCGTCCGCCGCGATGAACGGGAGGTTGATATTCGTCTCGGAGAGCGAGGAGAGTTCACACTTGGCGCGCTCGGCGGCTTCCTTCAGTCGTTGCAGCGCGAGACGATCCTCGCGCAGGTTGATGCCCGTCTCCTCCTGAAACTGCTCGACCATCCAGCCGATGATCCGTTCGTCGAAGTCCTCGCCGCCGAGGAACGTGTTGCCGGAAGTGGCGAGCACTTCGAAGACGCCGTCGCTGATCTCAAGAATCGAAATATCGAATGTGCCGCCGCCGAGATCGTAGACGACGATGCGCTCCGAGCCGCTGCGCCCCAGCCCGTAGGCGAGAGCGGCGGCAGTCGGCTCGTTGATGATGCGCTCGATCTTCAAGCCCGCGATCTTGCCCGCATCTTTCGTCGCTTGGCGTTGTGCGTCGTCGAAGTAGGCGGGGACGGTGACGACCGCTTCCGAGATCGCTTCGCCGAGGAAGTCTTCCGCCGCCGCCTTCAGGCGCTGCAACACGATGCCGGAAATCTCCTGCGGGCTGTAGACGCGCCCCTGCACGCGGATGCGCCCGTCGCCGTTCGCCGCGTCGATGATCTCAAACGCCGCCGATTCGAGCGCGCGCTGAACCTCCGTCGAGTTGAACTTGCGACCCATCAGACGCTTGACGGCGTAGACGGTGTTCGAGGCGTTCGTCACCGCCTGCCGTTTGGCGATCTGACCGACGAGCCGCTCGCCCTTGTCGGTGAAGCCGACGACCGAAGGCGTCGTGCGACCACCCTCTTTGTTCGGGATGATCTGCACCGTGCCGCCTTCGAGCACGGCGACGCAGCAGTTCGTCGTTCCTAAATCAATACCGATTACTTTTCCCATAACTTTCTTCCTAGATGTGGCGTGGTTTTCAGGTAGGGATGAGACCGGGCGCACGCGAGCGCCGCTCATCTAACGGGTTGCCACCTTGACCATGGCGGGGCGCAGGAGTTTGTCGCCAATGCGATATCCGCGTTGAATCTCCTGCGTGATGGTGTCGGGTTCAAATTCCTCGGTCTGCTCGGTCGCGACCGCCTCATGGACGTGCGGGTCGAAAGGCTGACCGACGGTTTCGACGGGCACGACGCCCAGGCTTTCGAGCACGCCGTTCAACTGCTTCGCGATCAGCGCGACGCCGTGCAGGAAGTTGCGGAACTCCTCGGACTCGCTCGATTCAACCGACGCTTCCGCCGCAACGGCGCGGAGCAGGTTGTCGAGCACGGGAAGAATTTGACTTGCCACGTCGCCGGCGATGCGGCTGTAGGTCTCGCCCCGCTCGCGCTCCATGCGCTTGCGGTAGTTCTCAAAATCCGCCTGGCGACGCGCCACGAGATCGAACAAGTCCTGCCGGTCGCCTTTCGCCCGGCGCAACTCATCTTCCAGCAGACGCGCCTCAGCCTGTGCGGCGATCAGCTCAACCTCTGTCGAAACCGATGAATAACTCTTCGCAGGCGCTGGCGCGCTGCCAGCCGCAACGTCGTCGAGTTCCGGCGACTGATCTCGCGCCTCGCGTTTGTCCCGGCTCAGCGTGTCTTGATCTTCACGGTTTTCCGGCAACTCCGAATCGGGCGGCGCGGTGGCGTCGCCGTCGGGGTCAGTGCGCTGGCGCATCTCGGTCTCGCCCTCGTAAGCGGAGGCGCGACCAAACTCGTCCGGCGTCGTCTCGCCCGCGTGCGATGCCTCGCCGCCCGCGTCGCCTTCGTCGTCCATGAAGCGCACCGGGATGCGATTTCGTGCTGGCATATTCTTCTCGATCATCTGACTGCTACGGCGAGACTAAAGATGCGCGCCGCGATGCCTCCCCTGTTCTGATTTCAAACCGCCGCCGCGTCCTCGCCGAACACCGTCTCCATCCGTCGTGCGACATAGTTGACGACCGCCATCAGCCGTGCGTACTCAATCCTCATCGGTCCGACCACGCCGAGCGTGCCCACGCCGCCGCCCGCGCCGACGCGATAGGGCGCGGTGATGAGCGCGCAGGCTTGCATCGAGGGCGCGCCCAGCTCGCGCCCGATGCGCACGCGAGCCTGATCCCCTGCGCGACTCCCGGCAATGCACTCGCTCAAGATTTGCACGAGCCGCGTCTTCTCTTCGAGCGTGCGGAACAGCTCGCGCAGCCGCGCGACGTTGGCGAACTCCGGCTTGTCCAGAATGTTCGACGCGCCGTCAACGTAAACGTCGCCCGCCGACGATTCCTCGTCTTCGAGGCTGCGGTCGAAGAGGAGTACGGCGTTACGCAGCAGCCGGTCGTAGAGCGCCTTCTCGTTGCGCATCAGTTGAATAATTTCGGCGCGGATCGCCGTCAAGCTCTTGCCCGTGAACTCTGCGTTCAGGTAGCGCGCGGTGCGATCAAGCTCGTCCTGACTAAGCGTCTCGCCGGTGCGGACGATCCGGTTCTGCACGACGTTCGGCGCGAAAACCATCACGACGATGATGCCCCCGTCAGCGAGCGCGACGAACTCGACGTGCAGCAGACGATTCTCCGCATGCGGAGGGGAGACGACGATGCCGACGTTGTCCGAAAGCTCCGAAAGGAGGCGCGAGACCCCCTCCATCAGACGCGCCGCGCCCGTTCCCGTCGAGAGGTGCGAGATGCCGAGGAGATTGTCAATCGTATCCGTGTCGACCCGCGAGAGACGCGCCGCGCCGATCAGGTGATCGACGTAGTAGCGGTAGCCCTTATCGGTCGGGACGCGTCCGGCTGACGTGTGCGGCTGCTCGACGAGCCCCGCCTGTTCCAGCTCAGACATCACGTTGCGGATCGTCGGCGCACTCCAGCCCGCGCCGCTCGCGCAACGCTCCGCGATCGCGCGCGAGCCCACGGGCTCACCCGTCCGCCGGTGCTCTTTGATGATCTCCGCGAGCACGAACTGGCTGCGCGCGTCGAGCAGTCCTTCAGACGAGATTTGTGATTTAGAGCTATGGACTGTCATGAAAAGCTAGGACGGGGAAAGGGGTTGGCTTTTTGACCGAAGACCTGTGGCAGGCACGGCGCCCGCGAAAGGCGTCAATTCAATCAATACCTTCCCGTACAACTACTGTCAAGAGTTAATTTTGCGGTCTCAACCG
>JAVXVR010000317.1:0-6016 GCA_032230165.1 Acidobacteriota bacterium
CGCCTGCGGGTTGAAGTTCGCGACCATCGAGACATCAGCTTTCCCCACCTCCATCTGCACGCGCTGGATGAGATCGAGGATCGCCGTGTCGCGAAAACTCGCCTGCGCCGCGGAGAGGTCTGCCGATGATTCGCCGATGACGCGCGAGAGCCACGCCTGAGTTTCGCGATCATACGGTTCGGCAAGTTTCGCGATCTCCGCATCCACTTCCGTGCGCTCCGTGACGGGGATGGTGCGCGCCTGCTTCGCCGCGACGCGCCAACGCCCGCCGCGCGCGTCACGCTCAAGATAAACGTCGGCGCGCGCCACGTGCCGCCCCCAGCAGTTCGCCTCCGTGAGCAGGACGCCGTTAATCGTGAGATCAGGGATGTCGCGGTGCGTGTGCCCCAGCAAGATTAGATCAATGCCTTTGACCTGCTCGGCGATGGCGATGCCCATATTCTCGTTCGGAGCCTGTCCGGGCAGCACTTCGCCCGTCGTCAAATCCTCTTCGAGCCCCATGTGCATCGCGACGACTACGAGATCGCACCTCTCCTTCGTCCGCAAAATTTCGACCCACTTGCGCGCCTCGCCGACAGGCTCGCGAAACTCAAGCCCCGCATAGTTCTCCTTGTTCTCCCAAGAGGGGATGCCCGGCGTCGTCAAGCCCAGCACGCCCACGCGCACGCCGTTCAACTCCTTGACGATGTAGGGCTGGTAGGCAGTCTCATTCGTCCCCTGCTTATAGGTGTTCGCCGAGAGCCACGGGAAGCGCGCCTCGCGCCGCGCCTTGCTCAAAACCGGGAGACCGAAGTTGTACTCGTGGTTGCCGACCGCCATCGCGTTGTAAGCGAGAGCGTTCATCGCGAGCATCATCGGGTCAGGCGGCGCGTTGTCCATCTTGTTATGGACGTATTCGAGCGGCGTGCCCTGAATCGTATCGCCCGAATCGAGTAGAAGCGTCCCTTGCGGGTTCTCTTTCCGCGCTGCGCGGATGATCGTCGCGGCTTTCGCCAAGCCCCGCGCGTCCGGCTTGTTCGTGTAGTAATCGACGGGCAGGATGTTGCCGTGCAGATCGGTCGTCGCAAGGATCGTCACCCACGCGCGCCGCGCGTTAGTGTTCTGCGTCTGCGCGGGCGCGAAGACGGAGAGCAGCGCGAGCGCGACGAGCAGCGCGAGCGGCGCGAGTTTCGCCGTCGAGTATTTTTTCATCTCACCTCGTCTCGTAAACCTCGACCGCGCTCACGCCGTCCACCAGACTCTCGTAAACTTTCGGGAAGCGCGCGCGCACCGCGTCGATCTTCTCGCGGTTCTCGAAATAGGTGCGCCCGCGCTGGAGGATGAAGTAGGCGGGGCGTGGCGCGGCGTCGAGATTGAACTCGGCGGCGGAGAGCACACGCTCTTTGAGATCGGCGCGGTCGAACTTTTGCAAGTAGTAACGCGCGACGCCCGGCGTCTCGTGCGCGATGGTTGCGCCTCGCGGCGCGCGTTCGGCGACGAACTTGAGCGCCTCGCGCAGACCGTCGTCGTAGAACTCGTCGTGCGGGAAGTAGTAGCCCGCGCGCCCGGAGGCGAGCGCGTTCGTGTACATCGCGTAGTGCGGTCGGCTCGCGTATGCCGCCCACGCGGGCAGCGCAACGACGACTAAGAGCAAGAGGGCAGACGCGATTCGCGCGGGCGCGAAGAACCTTGCGCCCGGTTTGAAAGTCGAGAGCCAACGCAGCAGCGCGACGACGCCGACCGCCGCGAGCATGTAGATGAAGGGCATCAAACTCAGCGTGTAGCGCAGCCACTTCGCGCCCATGACGGAGTAGGGCACGATCCAGAGCAGGAACATCATGAGCACGAACGCCGCGCCCGGCTCGCGCCAGCGTCGCAGGCAAACGACGAAGCCGCCGACCATCGCGGCAAGCACGGGCAGCGGCAACTTGATGGCGAGGAAGAGCAGGTAGAAATAGAAGGGCGTGCCGAAGGGCGTACTCGTCACGTGGTTGGGGTAGAGCGTGTCGCCGAAAAGATACCCGTGATGTGTCAGCAGTTGCTCGCTCGAATAGGTGTTGATGTAGTGCCACGTCTGCGGCAAAAGGATCGAGGGGTTGGCGACGATGAAGACGACTAAGACGATGACGTAGAAGACGAGCGGCGTGTGACCCGCAGGCTCATTCGGCTCGCGACGACGCAGCCGCGCGAAATGGTGGTAGAGCATGTTCAACCCGAAGTAGTGCGGGAAATACTTCGACGCGAGCATCAGCCCGAACGACGCCCCGCTCCAGCTATAAAACCTGCGCTTGCGTTTCGGCTCGAAGCCGCTCGCCTGCTTCGCGCGGACGTAAAAGTAGAACGCGAAGAGCATGAAGAAGACGAGCAGCGTGTCCTCTTTGGCGACGCGGTTGTAAGTGATCGCGTTGACGCCGAAAGCCCACAGCGCGGCGGCTGTGAGACCCGTGCGCGTGTCGAAGAGAGAGCACGTGAGCAGAAAGAGCGGGAGCACTGTGAGCGCGCCGATGAGGGCGTTGGGAAAGCGGAGCGCGGCTTCGTCGCTAAGCTGCGACGATACGGCAGCGTTCTCGTTCCACGCCCGCGCCGCGCGCAGAGAGACGAAGATGAGCGTCTTCATCAGCATCGGGTGCTCGGCGTTCGGCGTGATGTCGCCGCGCTGATAGGCGCGCACGGCTTCGAGCTTGTTGATCTCGTCCTCGGCGAACCCGACCTCGTTGAGACGGACGAGACGCAGACTCAGACCGAAGACGAACAGGACGACGAGCGCGGCGACGACCGCTCTGTCAAACGCCCACGCGCGCTCGCCCCGCAAGCTGATCGGCAGAGCCGTCGCTCCGGCGACCGTCCTGGTCGCAGCCTCTTCCGTGATCAACTCGACTGAGCTTTCCAAACCCTTCGACCCCTCGGCTTAAATCGCCGGCACTCTATTCGGCGACGGCGCGACGACATTACGGATGGCGCGCGGCAAAAGATTCGTCGCCGACCGCGCCGCGCGTCGCGCCTGGCGTCGCCCCTTTATTCTTCCCCGCCGCCACGTCGCGCGCCGCCTCTTGCGCCTCGCGCGCCGCGCCCCGCACCGTCAAGCCCCGCCGCACAAGCAGCGCCACGCCAACGGCAGTCCAAACGACGATGCGCACCTTGCGGACGATGGCGAGCGTCACCCCGATGTTCTCGCCGAGTTTGAAGAGCTTGGTGAACCAGTTCGTCCCCGCCTCGTCCACGCCGAAACGCATCGGCACGAACTTGAAGACGACGTTGATGACGCGGTTGACGGACTCCAGCACGAACGCCGCGAGCCACGCCGGTCGTGCGCCCGTGATGAAGTAGAGCGTGGCGAAGACTTCGACGACGCCCGCGAGGTGGAAGCAAAATTCGAGCAGTAGGATGGGCAGGAAGCGCGCGCCGTGTCGCTCGTAGAATCCGTAGACGCGATCTTCGATCGCGCCGAAGCGCGCGCCGTGTTTCACGGCGAAGCCGACCCCGCGCCCGGCGAAGAACTCGACCGTGCGGCTCAAAAATTTCCAACGCCTGTGGATGACAACGTATGCGAACAGGATGACGACGACGATGCCGCCGAGCGTGGCGAAACTGGCGGCGCGCAGGCGCGGCGGGAGCGGGAAGCTCAAGAGCAACGCCGCCATCCCCGCGAAGATGAAGAGCGCGACCGAGAGCATGTAAAAAAGGTTCTCGACCGCCAGCGCCGCCGCCGCCGCGACGAGCGGCACGCGCTCGCGCACCATCGCCGCCTTCGCCGGTTCGCTGACGACGATGCCGAGCGGCATCACGTTCCCCAGCGCGTCGCCGACGAGATACGCTGTGAGCGCGTCGCGGAAACGGAGCGTGTGCGTCCGCTCGAAGCAGCGCGTCCAAGCCAGCGCGCGCACGAGTGGGCGCACGGCGGAGACGGCGAGGATGGCGATGAAGCCCCAGCCGAGCGAGCGCATCTGCGCCCAGATCGCCGCTGCTCCCGCTCTCCAGACGAAGTAGGCGAAGAGCGCGAGTCCGAGCAGAGAGAAGACGACGCCCACCCCCGTGAACCTGCGTGCCGTGCCCCGTCCCTCCGTGTGTTCGTCCATGCCGCGAGTCGCGAAGCGAGGTCGCCTAACCTTTCATCTCTAGTTCTGCGCGTTTTAAGCTTTCGGAGCAAGATACGTCATTTCAGCCCGCCATCACAAACCAAACAAGAGCCGTGACGAGTGATAAGTGACAAGTGACAAGTAACAAGCAAATCGGGTTCTTGCTTGTCACTTGTCACTTGTAACTCGTCACCGTCTTCAAGGGTTGACCGCAGGCGCGTCCCTGAGCGATGCTAACGCTTACAATCGGCTATCCCGCACACTTAATTTTTCGCGAAGGACTTCAATTGATGAGCAAAGCAGCAACCGAACTTTTGAGCGGCTCGCCACTGACCGTCTATTCCGATGACGAGCGGATGTTTCGCGCCTCCGTGCGCGAGTTCGCCGAGGGCGAGATCAGATCGCGCGTCGAGGAGATGGACGAGCACGCCAAGATGGATCAGTCGATCATCAAGCACCTCTTCGATCTCGGCTTGATGAGCATCGAGACGCCCGAAGAGTACGGCGGCGCGGGCGCGTCGTTTTTTACGGCGATCATCGGGGTGGAAGAGTTGTCGCGCGTTGATCCTTCGGTCGGCGTCCTGATGGACGTGCAGAACACGCTCGTCAATAACGCGCTCATACGCTGGGGAAGCAATGAGCAGAAGAAGAAATATCTGACGCGACTCGCCTCGAACACGGTCGGCGCATACGCCCTGAGCGAAGCCGGTTCGGGTTCGGACGCCTTCGCCATGCGAACGACCGCGACTGACGAGGGCGATCACTACCGTATCAACGGTCAGAAGCTCTGGATCACGAACGGCGTCGAGGCGGAGATTTTCGTCGTCTTCGCAAACGCCAAGCCCGAAGAGGGCTACAAGGGCATCACGGCGTTCATCGTCGAGAAGAATTTTGAGGGCTTTACGGTCGGCAAGAAGGAGAACAAGCTCGGCATCCGCGCCTCTTCGACAACGGAAATAATTTTCGACAACTGCCGCGTGCCCAAAGAGAACCTGCTCGGCGAGTTCGGCAAGGGCTACAAGGTCTCCATCGAGACCTTGAACGAGGGGCGCATCGGCATCGGCGCGCAGATGATCGGACTCGCGCGGGGCGCTTTGGAAGCCGCACTCTCTTACACCTCGGAGCGCGAGCAGTTCGGCAAGCCGATCAACAGTTTTCAGGGCGTGCAGTTCCAGCTCGCCGAGATGGCGACCGAGCTTGAAGCCGCGCGACTGATGGTCTATAACGCCGCGCGCATGAAGGACGCGGGGCTCAACTTCGTCAAGGAAGCCGCGATGGCGAAGCTCTACTCGTCGCGCGTCGCCGAGCGTGTTTCGTCGAAAGCCATCGAGTTGTATGGCGGGTACGGCTTCGTCAAAGATTACCCGGTCGAGAAATTCTGGCGCGACTCGAAGATCGGCGCGATCTACGAGGGTACGTCGAACATGCAACTGCAAACCATCGCCAAGCTCATCACGAGCGGCAAGTGACGGCGCGCGAGACGTGGAAAAGGAAGAAATCAGGCAGTGTCTGGAAGAGTTGAACGACGAGCTTCGCGCCATGAACGTCAAGGGCGAGGTCTGCCTCTACGGCGGCGCGGTGATGTGCCTCGTCTTCGACGCGCGCCCGAGCACGAAGGACGTGGACGCGATCTTCGAGCCTGTGCGCTACATCAGGCGGGCGGCGGGACGGATCGCGGAGCGGCGCGGACTGGATAAGGATTGGCTTAATTACGCCGTCAAGATGTTTGTCGTGCCGCACGAACGGCGCATCCTGTTCGACATGCCGCACCTGAAAGTCTTCACGCCGTCGCCTGAATACTTGCTGGCGATGAAGGTGCTGGCGGCGCGCGCAAACACGCCGGACAGAGCGGACATTGAGGTTTTGATCGAGAAGCTCGACTTGCAAGCTGCGGAACAAGTTCTAGAGATCGTGCAGCACTATTACCCGCACAAGCAGGTTAAGTTTGAAACGCAGACATT
>JAVXVR010000359.1:0-4400 GCA_032230165.1 Acidobacteriota bacterium
CGTTTTGTTCCGCACCCCCGCCCGCGTCGTGCCGGGAGAGTACGGCGACCGTCAATGCGGCGACGAGCGACTCTGGGCTTCCGCCGAGTTGTGGCGCACGACCCGAAAGGATGTTTACCAACGCTACTTCCTCGCGCACTTCGGCGAGTATGCGAAGAGACGCGACGGCTTCGCGCCGCCATCTTGGGCGAACGTCGCGCCGCTCGCGATGTGGACTTACGTGCTCGGCGGCGGCGGGGATCAAGCGACTGTCAAGACGATCCGCGAAGCCTCTCTACGTGCGGCTGACGAGACGGTCGAGCGCACACTTCGCGCGGGCTACCGCCACAGTCTGTTGACGAGAGATTACGTCTGGGGCTCGAACGGTGTGGCGGCAAACTACGGCGTGCAGCTCTTGGTGGCGAACGCGATGCGCCCCGACGCGCGCTACGTCGAGGCGGCGCTCGAAGACCTGCACTACATACTCGGCAGGAACACCTTCTCGCTCTCCTTCGTCACGCGCCTCGGCGAAAACCCCTTCCGCCACCCGCACCACCGACCGAGCGCGGCGGACTCTAACGCCGAACCCTGGCCCGGTCTCATGTCGGGCGGCACGAACCGCTCGCGGCAAGACCCTGCGATGCAGAGACTCCCCGCCCTGCCGCCCGCACGCATGTACCTCGACGAGCAGGAGTCCTACGCCACGAACGAAGTCGCCATCAACTGGAACGCGCCGCTCGTCTTCCTCCTCGCGGGCGCGCTGCCCCATCAGTGAGGACGACGACGAGTCGAGCCATTCGCCGACCGTGGCTCTCAACGCAGCACCCGCTTATCGCACGCCCTTTTACCTCAAACTTGTCCGAGATTATCCCCCGATGGCGGCGCGGTCGCATCATGTATAATGGCGCGTCGCCGCGAGTCTTCGAGTCGGCAGCAGGAGCAGACGTATGACCACGCAGCCGCGCCGCCGCTACACGCTGGAAGAATATTTCGCGCTGGAACTCGCTTCGGAAGAGAAGTACGAATACTTCGACGGCGAGGTATTCAAGCGGGCGCAGGTTCTGGGCGCGCTCGAAATGTATAAAGAATGGTTGCTGGCTGAGAGTGCGATCGCTGCTTGACGAATGTGTGACGCACTACATCAAGCGCGACCTTTCCCCTCACGTATCAATATGTCTGAGGCATTTTCAAGAGTCCTTATTGATCAAGCTCTCACCGATAGCGGGTGGGACGTGACTGACACTCGACAGGTGCGCCTTGAGGTTTCCGGGAACGCGGGACGTGCCGATTACATTCTTTTGGACAATAGAGGTGCTGCCCTTTGTGTGCTCGAAGCGAAGCGTGAGGACTATGATCCTTACGACGCTAAGGAGCAGGCGCGCGGCTATGCCGAGAATGTGCGCGCCCCATTCATTATTCTTTCTAACGGACGAGAGCACTGGTTCTGGAACTATGAGCGCCGAGATCAGCGCGACGCTTACCGTATTGAACGGCTTCCGTCTCCACAAGACCTTGAGCGACAAAGGCTGAAGAACTTGCAGCCTCCGCGCCCGCTCCTCACCGAGGCTGTCACCGCGGACTACCTACGACGCCTCCGCTATGATCTCAAACTCCGGCGATACCAAATCAACGCCCTCGAAGAGGTTGCTAAGCAGTTTGACCGTGACGGCAGACGCAAATTCCTGCTTGAGATGGCGACGGGGACAGGTAAGACGCTGCTCTGCGCCGCGATGATTCGCCGCTTCCTTGAGACGC
The DNA here is from genome assembly GCA_032230165.1 of Acidobacteriota bacterium. GTDB lineage: Bacteria > Acidobacteriota > Blastocatellia > Pyrinomonadales > Pyrinomonadaceae > JAIVGV01. The sequence goes on from JAVXVR010000359.1 coordinate 1,735, forward strand.
GCAACGCCGAGCGCGTGCTATTCATCGTTGACCGAATCGAGTTGGCGAAACAGACGATGGAAGATTTCAACGTCGTGCTGCGGGAGTTCAGCCCCGTCATCTTCCGCACGGCAAAGCCACAGGAACTACTTGCTTCTTCCGTTGTCGTCGCGACGATTCAATCTCTACTTGTAAACCGCCGCTACCGTGCCGAGTTCACGCCTTTTCACTTCGATCTCGTGATTAACGACGAGGCGCACCGCTCGATATACGGCGACGCGCGTGAGGTCGTGCAGTTCTTTCAGGCAACGCGCGTCGGTCTGACGGCGACGCCGAAGGCATACCTGCGTAACATCAACATCGAGCAACTGAGCCAAGAAGACCCGAAGGCTCTCGAAGCACGCCAACTGCGCGACACCTACCACTATTTCGGCTGCGAGCCGGGCATCCCGACTTTTCGCTACGACATTATCGACGCCGTGCGCGATCCGGAAGGTCCCTTCCTGTGTATGCCGAAGATCGTTGACGTTCGCACCGATATCACAACGAAGACGCTGGCGGATAAAGGCTGGACGGTCACGGTCAACGAGCAGGAAGAGAACGTGAAGGTTCAAGACCTTGAGCGCAAAATCTTCGTGCCCGCGCGCAACCGGACGATGTGTGAGACGTTCCTGCGCGAAGCGCAGCGCGATCCGGCGGGCAACCTCGGCAGGTCAATCATTTTCGCCGTCAACCAGCGCCACGCGACGAACCTCACGAAAATACTGAACGAGCTTCAACCGAACATCGCCGTCACGATCACGTCCCACATCAAGAACGCGGCGGCGATTGCCAAAGACTTCCGCGACGGCAAGCGCGAGGAGCGCGTCGCCGTCTCAGTTGACATGCTCTCGACGGGCTACAACTGCCGAGACTTGCTCAACGTCGTATTGATGCGTCCGGTCTTTTCGCCGACCGAGTACATCCAGATTAAAGGTCGCGGCACACGGCTCTTCACGTTCCGCGTCGGCAATACGGAGTACGAGAAGAAAAACTTTTTCCTTCTCGACTTCTGCGCCGTCGCCGAATACTTCGAGGAGAAGTACGACTATTCAGTTCCGCTCAAACTTCCCCCGCCTCGCGCGACCGAAGGCGCGGAAGAGGGTGAAGGCGGAGGCACATCGGGCGGCGCGGGCGGAGGAGGCACGGACGCAGGCGGCGATACTGATACAAGCGGCGGCACGGGCGGCGGCGGGCGCGAGATTCCGGTGTGGGAAGGGCGCGATGTGGTCGTCTCCGAGGAAGTCCGCATCGTCGGCGCGGACGGTGAGAAGGTTGACGTGATGACTTTCCGCGGCTCGTTCGAGCGCGATCTGAGCGCGTTCGCGGAGCGGGACGCGGAGTTTAAGAAGGCGGTTGACGCAGAAGACGACGAGGTGGTCGAGACGTTGATGAACGAGCGCTTCTACCACAAGCCGAAAATGTACTACTCGCCCGACAAGCTAGTAATGTCTTACGGCATCCCCGCGCCGACACCGACTTTCGTTTACGGCGCGCTCGGAAAGCGCGAACTCCCAACGCGCGAGCAGATCGTCGCCGACACGGTTGACTCCATCGCCGCGCGCTTCAACCTGCGCTACAACGAGACGCAACTACTCGCGCGCACCGCGCGACTTCTTGCAGAGGATGCGAAGGCTTTGGAGAGTTTTCTTGCCGGAGACTACGCGGGCGTCTTCGACACCTCGCAGTTCCGACCGCTCGGCGGATTGGCGGCACTCACGCGATTCTCCGACCGCGACGCGGTGTTTGAAGCGTTGCGCGAATCTACACTCGTCCGTCAGACCAGACTCGGAGCACAAGCCTGATGGCAACCCCGCTTCCCAACACGACGCTCAGCACGAGCGGCACGTCCGCCAACTTCCACTCTTCGGGTCTGCGGCAAAAAGTGGATCAGTTGATGGACATCCTTTATGCGGGCGGCGTCAACAACCCGATGGACTCCATCGAGCAGATTTCTTACTTACTCTTTCTGCGACTGCTCAGCGAGCGCGACGAACAACTCGCCGCGCTGAGTCGCAGCTACAAGCGCACGTTTTCCGGCGCGTGGGCGAGCCGCGCGTGGGGCAACTTCGTCACGCTCACAGGCGATCAACTCTTCGACGCCGTGCGCGCGGCAATAGAGAGTCTGCACGAGCTTCCCGGCTTGTCCGCGACGGGCAGATTGTTGTTCAGCCGCGCCAACTTGAAAATCTACGACCGCCCGACGTTGCGCGCCGTCATTCAGTCCATCAACAACATGGACTTGAACGCGCACGAAGGCGTCGATCTCAAGGGCGACATGTACGAGTATCTGCTCGGCAAGATCGCTGCTTCGGGTACGAACGGGCAGTTTCGCACGCCGCGCCACATCATACGCATGATCGTCGAGCTAGTTGACCCCAAGCCCGGCGAGCGCATCTGCGATCCGGCGGTTGGCACGGCGGGCTTCCTCATCGCCGCCTTCGAGCACATCAAGCGCAGACACACCAGCCCCGCCGAACTCGCGCGCGGGCAGGTGACGGGCGATCTGCTCACGCCCGCGCACTGGAAGTTTCTCGAAGAGCACGCCTTCACCGGCTACGACAACGACGCCAACATGGTGAAGATCGCCATCCTCAACCTCTACCTGCACCGCCTCGAAAAGGCCCGCGTCTCGCACCACAACCCGC
>JAVXVR010000368.1:0-13702 GCA_032230165.1 Acidobacteriota bacterium
GTCTTCGCAGACATCTGTGATCTATCGCCGTTCTCCTGAGCATAACGGCGACCCAACAAATAGCCTTCTTCGTAAGGACTGAGTTTCTTGCTCGTTGATGGCGCTGTCGTACCCTGTTGGAAGCCGGACTCAACAGCGCGTGTCTCCGGCGAACTGAGTGCTCCGGACGCGAAACTCTTATTTCGATTCAATTCAAGTTGATCCGCAGGCGGAACTGACTTTTGAGATTGTCCTGATGAGATGTGCCGCTCCACAGTCTCTTTGAAATGCCTCCGGGGCATCATCGCCTGTGATTCATTTTTCTTACCCGGTATGCGCTGCGATGAACTTCCTTCAGCTTTATTCGCCGCAGCCTCCGTGGGCGGAGATGTCTGTTGCGCCACGTTTGCCGCCGAGCCGCCCATCAACACAAATAGCGACCAGCACGTCAATACGATCTTTGCCGTCCGTGGCAGACGGGGTGACGTTCCGACTTCATCCCGAAGCACCGCGCGCAGCCGCTTCTCAAGAAGCCGCATCCCTCTCACGAGCGGCAGACCCGCCTGGGGCTGCGGCGCGTGGCTCATCTCACTCACGACTTTGACGAGTACGCTGGCGTAGCTACATGGCTCCACTTCAGACACGACGACTGCCCAATGATCACAAGCCATCTCCGTGAAGTGCTCCACACGGCGACAGACCCACAGCACCGGCGGAAAGAAGAAGAAAAAGATTCCGGCAAGACTTTGGAGCCAACGAATCAATACATCTTTGCGGCGAACGTGCGCTAGCTCATGCAGGATTAGCGCCCGGCGCTCGGCGGGTTCGAGCATTCCCATCAGGCGCTCAGGTAGAACTAGCACGGGTCGTCGCAAGCCAAACACATAAGGCGTCATCTCAGCATCGCTCACGCGCACATCGGGCGCGTGCTTCAGACCGATCCGCCCTGCCAGTGCCATCACCTCTTCATTCGTGCTTCGGTCGCCCAACCGCAGCGCGCGAATGCGGCGTCCGGTGCGTCTGAGCGCGCGCAGAGCACGCCCGCCGAGAAGGATGACCAGAAACAAATAACAAATGAACAGCGTGTGAGCCGGTGACGTTCCGGGTGCTTCAAGTAAAACGGGTTGTCCGTCGTGAGTTGACTGTCGCTCGGTGTTTGACCCGGACGACGGCTCGGCGATGGCGCGTTCTCTGGCTGCTATGCGGGTGGCGGCTTGGGCGACCCGACCGCTCAGCGCCATCTCGCCCGGCAGAATTGGGGGCAGGAAAAACTTGACGAGGACTATCGTCCAGAGAACCGCCTGAATCGCCGGGCGGCTGCGGCGCAGCAGCGTCGCGGAAAGCAGCCAGGTCAGGAGCGCGAGCACCGTCCCATGAACCAGCGTTAAACCGGCATAGTGAAGTAGTCCGTCGATGAATACTTGGAGCGACATAGCCTTTCACTTTGATTTCGCCATCAGCCTCGATTTCGATTTGCGCTCTCGCAAAACATCTTCCAGCTTCTCGACGGACTCTTCAGACAAAGGCGTCTCTTCCACCAGCCGCACCACCAGATCAAGGGGCTGTCCCTCGAAAAACAGACTGATGAAGTCGCGCACACGCTGGCGCAGCATCTGTTCGCGTGTGATGGCAGCCGAGAAACGGTACGGCTGGCGCTCGCGGTTAACCTTGAGCACGCCCTTGTCAGTCAACCTGCCGAGTAAAGTCATGATCGTCGTATAAGCCGCTGGCTTCTTTGCTTGCCGGTTGTGTTCTTCCAGCACTTGCGGCGCGGTCAGCGAGTCGTGCTTCCAGAAAATGCGCAAGAGCTTGAACTCAAGCGGACCTAATTCCGGTACGTTCTTCTTTGCCATAACAATCTCTACACGGGTCGAGATTACTACGCGTGTAGAGATTCCGTCAATGGGATTCTTCACTGGCAACAACTCGCTCGTCGGATGGGGCGTGTGCCGGAAGTTTCGGCTCGAACGTAGTGGAGTTTCAGAAGGAAGGTCGCGGAAGGGTAAACGGGTTCGGTCACGCCATCCACGTGTCCAGAAAGTGAAAGAGGTAGCGTCGTAACTAGCGACGCTACCTCTTGAATCACTGACGTCCCCTTAGAAAGAAGATGGCGGAGGGGGTGGGATTTGAACCCACGGTGGAGTTTCCCCCACTCCGGTTTTCGAGACCGGTGCACTAAGCCACTATGCGACCCCTCCGCAAGATGAAGGCAAAAGGAAAAAGGTAAAGGGCAAAATAGGAAGCTGTTCGTCGGCTCTTTCTTTTGCCTTTTGCCTTTTTACTTTTGCCTTACGCCCGCCGCGCGCGGAAAAACTCCTGCATCAACTCGCGGCACTCGCTTTCGAGCACGCCGGGCGTCAGTTCGATTCGATGGTTCAAGGAGCTGTTGTCGCAGACGCGGAAGATTGACTCGACCGCCCCGGCGCGCTCGTCGCGCGCGCCGTAAACCAGACGCCCGACGCGCGCCTGTACGAGCGCGCCCGCGCACATCGCGCAGGGCTCGATGGTCGAATAGACCGTCGCGCCTGCGAGCCGGAAGTTTCCCGTCCGACGCGCCGCTTCGCGCAGCGCGACGACTTCGGCGTGCGCCGTCGGGTCGCAGTCCGTGCGCGTGCGGTTTCCTGAGACGGCGAGGAGCGCGCCTCGCTCGTCAACGACGCACGCGCCGACGGGCACTTCGTCGTGCTCCGCACACGCGCGCCGCGCCGCCCGAATCGCCTCGCGCATCCAGCGCGCGTCCTCAGTTTCCGAGACTTGCGATCCTTTGTCACTCACAGCCGTTTTCAATCAGCGACGAACAAAAAGCGAATATAGGGTTCGCGCGCGCGCACTGTCAAGCCGCGCAAACTTTGACGCGCGCCATGCGTTTTTGCGAAACTCGCGCGCCATGCACGCGCTCAAACTTCGCCCCCGCGCGCCCTTCGATTTCGACGCGACCGCGCGCTTCCTGCGCTTCACCGAGGCGGAACTCGTGGACAAGTTCGACGCGGGCGTGTACGCGCGCGCCTCACACTTCGGCGATAAACTCCTGCTCCTCACCGTCTCATCCGACGCCGCGCGCGCGCGCCCTTCGCTCTTGGTCTCGCTCGCGCCGTCGCGCTCCGTGACGCGCGCAGATTTAACCGAAGCGGAAGAAAAGGTGCGACAAACGTTCAGCGTCGCACACGACCTGCGCCGTTGGCGCGCGCAAGTCTCAGACGATCCCTTGATGAGCCGACTCGAAACGGCGCACCGAGGCTTGCACCTGCCGCGTTGGGCGACGCTCTTCGAGGCGTTGACGAACGCGATCCTGCTGCAACAGATCGCGACGACGGTCGCGTGGACGTTCCGGCGTCGCGTCGTCGAACGCTTCGGCGAGCAGCTCTCGTTCGGCGGCAAAAAGTTTTACGCCTTCCCACGCCCGCACGCGCTCGCCGGCGCGACGGTCGAGAGTTTGCGCGCGCTCGGTCTCTCAGGCGCGAAGGCGCAATCAATCATCGAGATGGCGCGCACGATTGACGCGGGCGCGCTCGACACAGACGCGCTCGCACGCGCGGACAATGAAGAGATCATCGCGCGGCTCTCGACTTTGCGCGGCGTGGGGCGCTGGACGGCGGAGTGGGTCTTGATGCTGCACTTCGGTCGCACGGACGTCTGCGCCGCCGCCGATCTCTTCCTGCGCGGCGCGGTCGTGAAGTATTACAACGATGGCGCACCGATGACCGAGCGAGAGATTCGCGCGTTCGCCGCGCGACGTTGGGGCGCGTGGCAGTCTTACGCCGCGCTCTACCTGCTCGCAGGGATGCGCGCGGGAAGCATCACACTCAAACCGGAGCGCGTGCTATTATCGCAGCCACCGGGCGCGCGCCGCGAGCGCGAGCCGACCAACCAACGATGAGACCTGATCGCCCTAGAAAAACTCCCCCTTCGATCATCACCGGCGAGAGAGTCACGGGCAGCCTGCCCGCGCGCCCGCCGAGCCTCGCGTCACAAGAGATCGCCGACGACGAACGCGCGACCGAGACAGCGTCCATCACGCTCGCGGGACGGAAGATGACCTCGACGGAGTTCACGACGGCGATGGTACACTTCCACCGCGCCGAGATTCAGCGCTCCAACACCTGGCGCAACCGGCTCGATACGACGACCAACTGGGCGGTGATCACGGCGGGCGCGACGCTCTCCTTCGCCTTCAGCGATCCGAAGAACCCGCACTTCGTCATCCTCATCAACACGATCCTCGTCGCGTTCTTTCTGACGATGGAGGCGCGCCGCTACCGCTACTACGAAATCTGGGCGAGCCGCGTGCGCGTCATCGAGACGGGCTTCTTCGCGCAGATGCTCAAGCCAACGCCGATGACCGAGGAGTGGGCTGAGCATCTCGCGCTAGACCTTCGCACGCCGCACTTCACGATCAGCATCTGGGAGGCTCTGGGTCGGCGGCTTCGCCGCAACTACCTCTGGCTCTTCCTGCTGCTCGCCGCGAGTTGGAATCTGAAAGTTTACCTGCACCCGTTCCCCGCGACCGACCTCGATGTGTTCATCATGCGCGCGGCGGTCGGCATCGTTCCCGGCGACGTGGTCTTCCTCTTCGGCTTCATCTTCAACGTCGGCGTCGTCATTTTCGCCTTCGCCACCGTGCGGCTCAAGCAGGCGACGGGCGAGGTCTTGCCGACGCACGAGTTCCATCCCTTCCGCAGCGTCTCGAATACCGTCTCACGCGTCGCGCTCACGCCGCGCCGCGTCACCGCACGCCGCACCAAGCGCGCGCGCGAGCGAACGCGCACGCTGCGCACGGGGACGCAGACCGGCGAGTGGAAGCGCGTTGATACGGCGGACTTGCCCGAGCGCAACACCGAGCCCGTCAGGGAAGAAACTTTGACTTAAAACAGTGACAAGTGACAGGTGACAAGTGACAAGCAAACCCGGGTGTCTGTCTTGCTCGTCACCTGTCACCTGTCACTTGTCACTCGCCATGTATGATTGAACTCAACGGACAGCAATTGTCACTGGAACGAATCGAGCGCGTCGCGAGCGGCGAGGAACAGATCGTGCTCTCGATGGAGGCGCGGGCGCGGGTCGAGGCGGCGCGGCGCGTGGTCGAGCGCATCGTCGAGACGGGCGCGGTCGTGTACGGCGTCAACACGGGCTTCGGGAAACTCTCAGATTATGTCGTGCCGCGCGACGAGTTGCGCCACCTTCAGTTGAATCTGGTGCGCAGCCATTCGTGCGGCGTCGGTCAACCACTTTCGCTCGAAGAGACGCGCGCGATGATGCTCTTGCGCGCCAACGTCCTTGCGCTCGGCTACAGCGGCGCGCGCGTCGAAATCGTCGAGACCTTGCTCAAGATGATCGAGCGCGATGTCGTGCCGGTCGTGCCTGAGAAGGGATCGGTCGGGGCGAGCGGCGATCTCGCGCCGCTGGCGCATCTGGCGCTCGTCGTCGTCGGCGAGGGCGAAGCGTTCTTCGCGGGCGAGAGAATGGCGGGCGCGGAGGCGATGCGTCGCGCACGCGTCGCCCCCGTCACGCTCGAAGCGAAGGAAGGGCTCGCGCTCCTAAACGGCACGCAGGCGATGACGGCGGTCGGCGCGCTCGCGCTCGCACGCGCTGGTCGCATCACGCGCGCGGCGGACGTGTCCGGCGCGATGACGCTCGAAGCCGTGAAGGGTACGCCCACGGCATTCGACGAGCGCATCCACGCCGCGCGCCCGCACGCCGGGCAACAAGAGTCAGCCGCACACCTGCGCGAGTTGCTCGCGGGAAGCGAGATACGCGAGTCGCACCGCGAAAACGATCCGCGCGTGCAGGACGCATACTCTCTGCGCTGTATGCCGCAGGTTCACGGCGCGGCGCGCGACGCGCTCAGCCACACGCGCGCGCTCGTCGAGACGGAGACTGCCTCAGCGACCGACAACCCGCTCGTCTTTGCGGAGACTTCGGAAGTTCTATCCGGCGGCAACTTCCACGGCGCGCCTCTCGCCATCGGTTTCGACTACGCGGGCATAGCCATGACGCATCTCGGCAACATCATCGAGCGGCGTATAGATCGCGTCGTCAACCCGGAGAAGAACGAGGGGCTACCCCCCTTCCTCACCGCGAAGCCCGGCGTCGAGTCGGGTCTGATGGTCACGCAGATCGCTGCGGTCGCTCTGCTCAACGAGTGCAAGGTGCTCTCTCACCCTGCCTCGACCGACAACCTCCCGACCGACGGCGGCAAAGAGGATCACGTCTCGATGGGCATGACCGCCGCGTTGAAGTTGCGCTCAATCGTCATGAACATCGAATACGTCTTAGCGATTGAATTGATCGCTGCCGCCGAAGGACTCGAACACCGCCTGCCGCTCAAGCCCGGTCGCGGCGCGCGGCGCGGCTACGACGCGGTGCGCTCCCACGTCCCGCGCCTCACGCACGACCGCCCGTTCTCCGCCGACATCGAAAAAATCGCGCAAGCGATCCGCCGCGGCGAGTTCGATTTCTAAAGCTTCCATTAACCACAGAGGACACGGAGCTACACAGAGGAAAGCAAAAGTTTTCCTCCGTGTACCTCTGTGTCCTCTGTGGTTGAAAATTACACTTGACCGACCGACGACCAGCTTCAGCGCCTCTTGCCCTTTTTCGGCGCAGTTGCGGTCTGCTTCGACTTGACGCCGGTGTCGAAGCCGCCGCCGATGGGTGCGGGGTAGCCCTTCCCTTTGAGTGCGGCGATCTCGATGGTGATCTCCTTCTGACCTTTCACGTTGCGCGTCACGTGCCCGCCCTCTGTGCTCGACTTGTTCGCGTTCGCGTTTGCTGCCGACTTTGACGAAGTCGCGTTTGCGTTCGACGCGGACTTCGACGAGTTCGTGTTCGGTCGCGCTGTGCCGTCGCCCTCGGCGGGGCGACCGAGCGCGTCGTGCGCCATCTGTCCGAGCGCGTCTGTGATCTCGGCGCGCTGCTGTTCGTCGAGCCCGTCGAACGAGACGCCGTAGGTGTCGAGCACGCGGCGCAGGTTCTCTTCCGTGTTCGTGCCGCGGTCGTAAACGTCGCGGTAGATGTGGAGCTTGCCGTCGTCGGTCACAACAATCGTCTCGTAGCGCAGTTCGACGGGAACGGGCTGCGCGAGTTTCACGCTCTTCGTCTCGGTCGGGTTCTTCGCGTAATCCTTGATCTGCTCGTCGGTGAGATCAGTCCCGCCGAGTCGTGCGATATCGAGCGCGACCTCGCGCACGAGCGCGTCCGTCAGACCGACGCAGCCGTGCGAGGCGAACTCGCCGAGTCGCGAAGGTTGTTTGCCGCCGTGAATCAGAGAGGGCAAGCCGATGGGAATCTTGATCGGACCCAGGGGGTTCAGTTTGCTTCCCGCCTCGACCGTCTCGCCAACCTTCACCTTGCTTTTGCCCGACTCGACCCAGGGCTCGTCGGGCGGCGTCCACGTCGGGTTAAAGATGATCTGGCTCGCCTTGCGCATCCCCGCAGGGAGCGGGAACTCCGGGTAGCCGATGCCGACCTTGTAGGATTTGACGAGCCGCCCAGAGTCGAACACGTCCATGCGGAACGCGGGCGCGTTGACGACGATGCGCGAATCCGTAGGGACGGCGTTCGGCTGGTCGGCGGTCGCACTCATCTGCGTGCCCGCCGCGCCGCCTTCGCCGCCCGAAGACCAACGCTCGCTCGCGAGGGCGATAAGCTGCGTCGCCTTGTCTTCGCCGATCAGGGATTTAATTTTCGCGGTCGCCCGCGCCGTCGCCTCCTGTGTCGTGCCGCCGTGCTTGCCCGCGTCCGACTCGTTAAGGCTCGCGCGCTCCTCCCCGGCGGCTTGGCGTAGCTGTGCGACCTGTTCGTCCGTCAGTTGGAGTTTCGATTTGAGGTCGCGCGCGAACGACTCGTCGGCGAAGAGCGCGTCGAGGACGGCGAGCGTGACGGGCTGCGACGCCGCGCCCGCGTTGGCAGTGTTCGCGTTCGTCGTGTTCGTGTTGGTCGCGCCCGCCGCATTCACGTTCGCCGTGTTTGCGTTGACGGTCGCGGTCGGAGCATTTGTCACAGGCGCGGTCTGACAGCCCGCGAAGCTGAGTGAGAGGAAGAATGAAAACGCCGCCGCCGTCGCAGCCAGCGCGCGTTGAGTAGTCGTCATGCTTGCCGTTGCCTCCGAAACAATTACCCGTATGGTTGATAGAGATTTAAGTTAATCGGTTTTCCAGAAGCAACAGTTGTTCCCCACGACATCTGCACGCAAAAGCTGCTGTTTCGCGGTGACGGCGCGCGCATCGGCGCACCTTTTCGCGACACGGGCGGGCGAAAAGAAAACGATGAAGCAGGAACGATGAACGATGAACTGAAGACAACTGCTCTTACTTCATCGTTCATCGTTCCTGCTTCATCGTTTCCCTGTGAGCAGCGGATAGGGATTGATGTCTGTGCCGCTCCAGAAGCGTTTGGGGTCTTCGACCGTCCAGATGGCGAAGTGGAGGTGGTAGTTGCCCGCGCCCGCGTTGCCTGTGTCGCCGACGTAGGCGATCAGCTCGCCGCGCCGCACGAATTTATTCTCACTGATTCCGTCGGCGTAAGCCGAGAGGTGCGCGTAGTAGTAGATGGTGTGATTGTCCGTGCCGCGCACGTAGAGGGTCGTGCCGCCCTTGTCGCTCTGGAAGAGGCGGACGACTGTTCCATCTGCGGCGGCAAGCACAGGCGTCCCCTTCGCCGCCATGATGTCTATGGCGTTGTGCACGCGCCCTTCGCTGCGCGCGTCGTCGTAGGTGTCGCGGAGTTGTTCGGGACGCACGCCCGCGACGGGGATCAAAAGATTCGTGTTCGTGTTCGCGTTCGACGGCGCTGGCGGCGGCGTAGGGCTCGCGACGGGCGAAGGCTGTGGCGTGAGACTCGACGCGGGTGAGGCACCCGGACTCGGCGTGATGCTCGCGCCCGGCGACGCCTCGAGCGATGGCGAGACCGTGGGCGACGCTGAAGGCGTTGGGCTGGGCGTCGGCGTCGCGGTCGGCTCGATGGTCGGCGGCGGCTGTGTGATCGGCGTGACGGGCGTCGCGCCGTATTTCGTGCTGAGCGCCCAGACGAGCGCGGCGACGAGCGCGAAGACGACGAGAAAGAGAATGACGATGAGCGCACGCATCCGCGCCACCTGACGCGCGGCGGGCGATACTTGCGCGACGCGCCCATCCTTCGCGACGCTCACATCATGGTCGAGCGGCACGACCGCACGCGCACGCTGCCGCGTCTCTTCGTCGAAGCGCGGATCGACGCGCACGTGCGTCTGCTCCGCGTCTTCGTCGCTTTGTTCCGGTGTCGGTCTCTCCGAGTCCATGAATTTGCACAGAGGATATGCGCGCGCGCGCGGCGAAGCAAGCACGACCCTGAGCGCACACGGCGCGGCGCACGTCCGAGTGGCGCGCAGGCAGCTTTTTTTGTAGAGTATGGCGCACACTAAATTTCCAACTGCGTCCGGCGTGATCGACCACGCATCCCGCGCAGAAGCAGCTTCTATGAGTTCGAAAATTGTTCGCGCCCCGCGCGGCGCGGAGTTGAGTTGCAAGGGCTGGCATCAGGAGGCGGCGCTGCGCTGCCTGATGAACAACCTCGATCCCGATGTCGCCGAGCGACCTGAAGACTTGGTCGTCTATGGCGGGACGGGCAAGGCTGCGCGCGACTGGGCGTCGTTCCACGCGATTGTGCGCGAGCTACGCGAGCTTGAAACGGACGAGACGCTGCTCGTCCAGTCGGGCAAGCCCGTCGCGGTCTTTCGCACGCACGACATGGCGCCGAGGGTTCTGATCGCGAACTCGAATCTCGTCGGCGCGTGGGCGACGTGGGAGCACTTCCACGAACTCGAACGTCGGGGCTTGATGATGTACGGGCAGATGACTGCCGGAAGTTGGATTTACATCGGCACGCAAGGGATCGTGCAGGGGACGTTTGAGACCTTCGCGGCGATGGCGGATAAAAGTTTCGGCGGCACGCTCAAAGGGCGGCTCGTCGTCTCCGGCGGCATGGGCGGCATGGGCGGCGCGCAGCCGCTCGCCGCGACTCTTAACGGCGCGGTCTTCCTCGGCATAGACGTTGACCGCGAGCGTATCGAGCGCCGCGTCCGCACAGGCTACTGCGACCGACTCGCGCTCTCGCTCGACGACGCGCTCCGCATCTGCGAGGACGCGCGGCGTGAAGGGCGCGCGCTGTCGGTCGGTCTCGTCGGCAATGCGGCGGAAGTTTTGCCGGAGATCGTCAGGCGCGGAGTGCGTGTTGATGCCGTCACAGATCAGACGAGCGCGCACGATCCTCTGAACGGCTACGTGCCTGAAGGCGTGACGCTCGAAGAAGCCGCCGCGCTTCGTCAAACTGATCCGAAAGCTTACGTCGAGCGCTCGACCCATTCGATGGCGCGGCACGTCGAGGCGATGCTTGAGTTGAAACGCGCGGGCGCGGTCGCCTTCGACTACGGCAATAACATACGCAAGTTCGCCTTCGACGCCGGATGCCGCGACGCTTTCGAGATTCCCGGCTTCGTGCCCGAATACATCCGCCCGCTCTTCTGCGAGGGCAAGGGTCCCTTCCGTTGGGTGGCGCTCTCAGGCGACCCCGCCGACATACGCCGCACGGATGATCTCGCGCTGGAGTTGTTCCCCGAAGACCAGACGCTCAACCGCTGGCTTAGGCTTGCGCGAGAGCGCGTGCAGTTTCAGGGACTGCCCGCGCGCATCTGCTGGCTCGGCTACGGCGAGCGCGCCGAGATGGGCGAGGCAATGAACGAACTCGTCCGGCGCGGCGACTTGAAAGCGCCCGTCGCCATCGGTCGCGATCATCTCGACACTGGATCGGTCGCGTCGCCATATCGCGAAACGGAAGCGATGCGAGACGGCACGGACGCCGTCGCCGACTGGCCCATCTTAAACGCACTCTTGAACACGGCGAGCGGCGCGTCGTGGGTCTCGTTTCATCACGGCGGCGGTGTCGGCATCGGCTACTCGCTGCACGCCGGACAGGTCTCCGTCGCCGACGGCACACAGGATGCGGCGCGGCGTCTGAACCGCGTGCTCACGAACGACCCCGGTCTGGGAGTCGCGCGCCACGTTGACGCGGGCTACGACGAGGCGATTGAGACGGCGCGCAATAAAGGCGTCAACATTCCGATGCTCGACGCGCCGCGCGCGCCGGAGTCGGAGCAAGCGAAATGATTTCATCAACGAACATGATACGACACACACGCACACTCTGCTTATTCGTCGCGCTCTTCGTGCCGGTCGCGGCTCATGCTCCAACGTCGGCGCAAGAAGTCGCGGCGCGCACACAGGTCGCGCCGCAGGTCACTCCGGGCGCGGTGCGCGTCGAGCGGGTGGCGTTCGAGAGCAAGCTTGTCGGCGCGTCGCTCCCGTATAACGTCGTGCTGCCGCCGGATTACGACATGAGGGGCGCGGCGGCGACGCACTACCCCGTGCTCTACCTTTTGCACGGACTCGGCGGGGGCGCAGGCGATTGGGTCTCGAATCGCGCGCACCTGAGGGACTACGCCGCGCAGTACCACATGATCATCGTCGTGCCCGAAGGCAAGGACGGCTGGTACACGGACGGCGTAGCGGCGAACGAGAAGTTTGAAACTTATTTCGTCGAGGAGTTAGTGCCGGACGTACAGCGTCGCTTCCGCACCGTTGAAGCGCGCGAGGGTCGCGTGGTCGCGGGACTCTCGATGGGCGGCTACGGCGCGCTTAAGTTCGGCTTGAAGTACCCCGACAGATTCATCTTCGCTGCCTCGATGAGTGGCGCGCTCGGCGCAGCCTCGTGGCACGCGCAAGACCCTCTGCCCGCGTTCGTCAAGCCTTCCATCGCGCGCGTCTTCGGCGCGGACGACAGTCCCGTGCGTGCGTCGAACGACATCTACAAGATCGTGCGCGAGATGCCGGCGGCGCGCGTAGCAATGCTCCCCTATTTTTATCTCGACTGCGGGACGGAGGACGGTCTGCTCTCGAGCAACCGCGACTTCGCCGCGCTGCTCGTGGAGCGAAAAATTCCGCACGAGTACAGGCAGCTTCCGGGCAGTCACGCCTGGGCTTACTGGGACAGGCAGGTGCAGGAAGTTCTGCGACTCGCCGCGCAGCGACTCGCGACGCCCCGATAATAATTTTGGAAGGTGAGGAGATCATGAGCACACAAAATAACGGCACGCAGACAAACGGCGACGGTTCGCCGAACGCGGCGCGCGTCGCCGAGATTCAGAAGTCTCTTAAAGAAGCCGGGCTCGACGGCTGGCTCTTCTACGACTTTCGCCAGAGCGACCCGCTCGCCTATCGAATCTTGAAACTCGACCCGAACCAATTCTCCACGCGCCGCTGGTTCTACTTCGTCCCCGCCGAGGGCGAGCCGACGCGCATCAACCACGCCATCGAGCAGGGCAAGCTCGATCTACTGCCGGGCAGGAAAC
Organism: Acidobacteriota bacterium; assembly: GCA_032230165.1. Taxonomy (GTDB): domain Bacteria; phylum Acidobacteriota; class Blastocatellia; order Pyrinomonadales; family Pyrinomonadaceae; genus JAIVGV01. Next base: position 12,359 of record JAVXVR010000368.1, read on the forward strand.
TCATCTATAGCAGTTGGCAGAAACTAAACGAGAACCTGCGCGATGCGCTCTCGACTGCGAAGGGAGCGCGCATCGCGATGCAGTATTCGCCCGAAAACTCCATTCCCTATATCTCGCGCGTTGACGCGGGCACGATTGAGCTGGTGCGCTCGCTCGGAGCCGAGCCGGTGACGAGCGCAGACCTCGTGCAACTCTTCGAGGCGGTGTGGACGAAGGAGCAGTACGACTCGCACGTTAAAGCCGCGGACAATATCCACAACATCATTCAGGAAGCCTTCGCCGAAGTCGCCAAACGGATCAAGGCGGACGAGCCCGTCACAGAGTACGACATCCAGCAGTTCATGGTGCAGCGTTTCGAGGACGAGAACATGACGTGCAACGACGATCACCCCATCGTCTCCGTCAACCAGAACGCCGCGAGCCCGCACTACCAACCGAGCGCGCAAAAGTTTTCGCCGATCAAGCGCGGCGACTTTTTGTTACTCGACGTGTGGGCGAAGCAGAACACGCCCGGCGCGGTCTACGCCGATCAGACGTGGACGGGCTTCGTCGGCGAGACGCCCACGGAAGAGCACGTCAAGATTTTCACGATAGTGCGCGACGCGCGCGACGCCGCCATCGAGTTCGTCCGCGAGAACGTCCGTGGGGGCACAGAGATCAAGGGCGCACAAGTTGATGACGTTTCGCGCGCCGTGATCGAGCGCGCGGGCTACGGGGAATACTTCACGCACCGCACGGGTCATTCCATCGGCGAGGAAGTCCACGGCAACGGCGCGCACATAGACAACCTTGAGACCAGAGACTCGCGCAAGATCATCCCGCGTACCTGCTTCTCCATCGAGCCCGGCATCTACCTGCCCGGCAACTTCGGCGTCCGCTCCGAGATCGATCTCTACGTCGGCGACGACGGCGAGATCGAAGTCACGGGTCAGCCGATTCAGACAGAGCTTGTAGCGATACTCAAATAATAGCTGAGTAGGCTTGACATGGGTCACAAGCTAGAGGAATTCATTAACTTGGTGAATGAAGCTCTCCGTGTAGCGGAATCCGACCTGCTTGAGTTACATCGTATTGATGGTGCCGAAGCGCAAGTGAGATGGCTACGAAACATCATCAAGGCGCTCATGCAGATGAAGGAAGATGCGGCGCATGGCAGGCTTGAGCCGTCAAGAGGTATCGTCACTACAGGACTGTTGCGCGAAGTTCTCGATGTTGGTCAATGTTCTAGCTCGCAACTAGTGGACACAGCTTCCGCAGTTGAAAGCTACTATTTACACCAACTCAAAAGCTCTGATGATTTTGTTAGGTAGATAGGGATTAGACTTGCTCGACTTCGCTATTCAA
>JAVXVR010000405.1:0-11800 GCA_032230165.1 Acidobacteriota bacterium
GCGCGCGGCGGGTGTGCCCGTGCGTCGCGCGCCGCGCGCCGAGTTGCAGCGGATCGCTGCGGGCGCGAATCATCAAGGCGTCGTCGCGGCGGTCGCGGCTGCCGCGTATCGGGATGCGGATGAGTTGCTCGAACAACTCGCGGCGCGCGTGCGCGAAGGCGTGCCGCCGCTCGCAATCGTCCTCGACGGCGTGGAAGACCCGCGCAACCTCGGCGCGATCATACGCACGGCGGAGTGCGCGGGCGTTGATGCTTTGTTCGTGCCCGAACGCAGGGCGGCGGGTTTGACGGAGACGGTGGCGAAGGCTGCGGCGGGCGCGCTTGAATATTTGCCGGTGGCGCGCGCACCGAACGTCGCGCGGCTCGTGGAGGGTTTCAAAGATCGCGGCATCTGGACCATCGGCACGGACGCCGACGCCAACATTGACTACACAGACTGGGACTGGACGCAGCCCTGCGCGCTCCTCTTCGGCGGCGAAGGCTCAGGTCTGAGACGACTCGTGCGCGAACGCTGCGACGCGCTTGTGCGTATCCCCTTGCGCGGTCGTATCACCTCGCTCAACGTCTCGGTCGCCGCAGGCATCGTGCTCTACGAAGCCGTGCGACAACGAAACATCGCGGCGGCGGGGGCGTATAGTCAGAGTCCGAAGGCAAACGACGGGCGATAACGCGGCGGAATTTTCCACAGAGGTCAAAGATGTTCTGTCCAAAATGCGCGGCGCAAAATCTTGACGACGCGAAGTTCTGTCGCGCGTGCGGGGCGGACATCAGGTTCGTGCCGCAGGCTTTGGCGGGGCGGCTCGCGCGTGATGAAGAGGACGATGACGACGGCGACGAGCCGGGGTTGAGCCCGGAGGCGAGGGTCGAGCTGGGCGCGCGCAAACTCGCGTTCGGGGTCTGCTACATCGTCGTCTTTCTGATCACGATGATCTTCTTCAGACAGTTCTGGTGGCTCACCTTCTGGTTCGTCTTCCCCGCCGTCTCGAAGATCAGCACGGGCATCGGTCTGCTCGCGCAGCACGCTTGGCGGCAGTCCGGTCACCTGCCCGGCGGGATAAAGAACACGACGCAACTCGGCGCCAGAGAGACGACCGCGCTGCCGAGCTTCCGTCTGAACGAGGTCGCGCCCGCAGACACAGCGGAGATCGTCGCGCCCCCGTCAAGCGTCACCGAAGGGACGACCCGACACCTCGGCGCGTCAGAGCGCGGCGCGCGTGAAGAAGATCGTTCGGGCTTGAGTTAAACTCGGAAGCACACCGCATGACGTGCGGCGTGAGAGGGAGGCGAACTCGATGATGTTTTGCCCCAAGTGCGGGACGGAGAACACAGACACGGCGAGTTTCTGTCGCGGCTGCGGCGCGAACGTCGCGCTCGTGCCGCAGGCTCTGACGGGGACGCTACGCGATCCACAGTCCAAGGACGCGCGCGGTCTCAGCCGACGCGAGCGGCGCGAACTGATGAAGGAGCGCGTGCGCGAACGCAAGAGCAGGAAGCCGCCGAGTGTGGAGGGCGCGGTCGTGCCGTTCTTCGGCGGGCTGGGATTCATCTTCGTCGCGTTCGCGATTATGTTCTTGATGCCCGGCGGGTACATGTGGGGCTTCTGGATGTTCATCCCCGCGTTCTTCATGATCGGCTCAGGGGTCTCCGAGTACGTGCGCTGGAAGCAGATCGAAAAGCAGCCACAGTTCCCCGCCTACACGCCGCCCTCCGCGATCCCGCCCGCGCCGCGCGCCACAGAGATACAGCCGCCACGCCCGACCTCCGAAATCTACGCCCCCGGCAGCGTCACAGAAGGCACGACCAAACTGCTTGACCGCGATCAATAACTCACGCGCGCTCGTCTGCGTCCCCGTCTGCGTGCGACGCGCGAGCGAACTTCCCGACGCTATCGAGCGCGCGGCGCAACTCGCCGACGTGATCGAGCTGCGTTTCGACTGTCTCGCAGACGACGCGCAACTCGACGACGCCCTTCGTGACTTACGTCCGATTCTGAAAGCACGCACGCGCCCTTTCATTTCCACATTCCGTCCGGCGGAGCAAGGCGGCGCACGCGCCTTAGATAAGCAACAGCGCCTTCTATTTTGGATTCAAAATGATTTTTACTCCAATAACAAGATAGCTGACTACGCTGACATCGAGCTTGATCTGTTGCCGTTGGTCGGTAAGAGAGAGAATGAATGGCTCCTCAAGGCGACAGATTGGGAGCGCGTCATCTGCTCGCACCACGATTTCGTCGGCGTGCCCGCCGATCTCGAAGCGATCTACGAGCGCATGACGAAGACGCCCGCGCGCATCCTCAAGATCGCGGTGCAAGCCGACGAGATCACGGACTGCATCCCCGTCCTGCGCCTGCTCGAACGCGCGCGCAGTGAGGGTCGCGAGATGATCGCCATCGCGATGGGCGAGGCGGGACTGTTGACGCGCGTGCTCGCGCCCGCGTTCGGTTCGTTTCTGACTTACGGCTCACTCGACGACGAACACGCGACCGCGCCCGGTCAAGTCACCGTACGTGAGCTGCGCGATCTGTACTGCGTCCATTCGATCACGGAGCGCACGTTGATCACGGGGCTCGTCGGCTCGCCCGTCGCGCATTCCGTCTCGCCGCACATGCACAACGCGGCGTTCGCCGCGCGGGGCATTGATGCTGTTTACATCCCCTTTGAAACGCGCGACGCGCGCGCCTTCGTGCGCCGCATGGCTCACACGCAGACGCGCGAACTCGTTTGGAACTTGCGCGGCTTCAGCGTCACCGCGCCGCACAAGGGCGCGATCATGGACGGGCTCGATTTCGTCGAGCCGGCGGCGAGAGAGATCGGCGCGGTCAACACGGTCGTCTGCGAAGGCAACGAATTGCACGGCTACAACACAGACGCCGACGCCGCGCTCGCCCCGCTCGACGACGTGATCGACTTGAAGGGGGCGCGCGTCGCCGTCATCGGCGCGGGCGGCGCGGCGCGCTCCGTGCTCTGGAGTCTGCGCGAACGCGGCGCACGCGCGACCGTCTTCGCGCGCGACATTGAACGCGCGCGCGCCATCGGCGAAAAGTTCGACGCGAAGTCTCTGCCTCTCGCGGGCGCACAGTTCTCCGGCTTCGACGCGGTCATCAACGCGACGCCGCTTGGCACACGCGGCGCGCACGTGACGGAGACGGCTGCGACCTCCGTGCAACTACGCGGCGCGCGCGTGGCTTACGATCTCGTTTACAATCCTTCCCAGACGCGCTTCCTCAGCGAAGCGCGCGCGGCTGGTTGCGAGACGACGCTCAGCGGTCTCGCGATGCTCGTCGCGCAAGCCGCCGCGCAGTTCAAACTCTGGACGGGCGCGGACGCGCCGGTCGAAGTCATGAAGAGCGCGGCTGAAGAAAGATTGATGCAACGTGACTCTAACTGATCTCTAACCTCTGACCTCTGACTTGATGGAACGCTACAGCAGACAAATTCTCTTCGCAGGCATCGGCGCTGAAGGGCAGCGGCGTTTGCGTGCGTCGCGTGCTCTCCTCGTCGGCTGCGGCGCGCTCGGCTCGGCGCAGGCGGAGGCTCTGGCGCGCGCGGGTGTGGGTCGTTTGCGCATCGTGGATCGCGACTTCGTCGAAGAGTCGAACTTGCAGCGACAGACTCTGTTCACCGAACGGGACGCGCGCGAGCGCCTGCCGAAGGCGGTCGCCGCCGCGCGTCGCATCAGCGAGATCAATTCGGAAGTTGAAGTCGAGGCGCAAGTCGCAGACGCGCGGCACGACAACATCGAGCGGTTCGTCGCCGACTGCGACGTGGTGCTCGATGGCACGGACAACTTCGCGACGCGCTACCTCTTGAACGATGCCTGCGTGAAGCACAATGTGAACTGGATTTACGGCGCGGCAGTCGGCTCCTACGGCGTGACGATGACCGTGCGCCCGCACTCGACACCTTGCCTGCGCTGCGTCTTCGAGGACGTGCCGCCCGCCGCTTCCGCCGAGACGTGCGACACGGCGGGCGTCATTCAACCGATCATCGCGGTCGTCGCGGCAGTCCAAGTCAGCGAGGCTCTTAAACTTCTCACGGGTCACGAGGACGCGCTGCACGGCGCGCTCATGCAGTTCGACGTGTGGCGCAACGAGTGGCGCAAGATCAAACTCGGCAAGCCCTCGCCTGAGTGTCCGACCTGCGCGCGAGCTTTTTACGAAACGCTCGAAGCCGAGTCGAGCGAGTTCGCTGCCGTGCTCTGCGGGCGCGACGCCGTGCAAATCTCGCCCGCGCGCGCGTCAGCCGTCGATCTCGTCGCGCTCGCCGCGAGACTACGCGGGGCGGGCGAAGTCAAAGCGAACGATTACCTCGTGAGACTTCGCGCGGGCGATTACGAGCTGACGATCTTCAAAGACGCGCGCGCCATCATACGCGGCACGGACGACCCTGCGGTGGCGCGCACGCTCTACGCGCGCTACGTCGGCAGTTAATTTGTGCGCCGCTGCGCGGCGAAGACGCCCCGCGAGTTTCGGCAACGCGGACTTTCAAGTTATCATCACACAGTCATCCCGGCTCTCGCCCGACACCGCCCGCGCGGCACGGACGCGGCGCAAACGAAATTCACGGGCAAAGTTCACACGGCACAACTCTGCGAATGGTCAATAACACAATCTCAACCCGCATCGTCAATCTCTCACTCGTCATCATTCTCATCGCAATCGTCGTCACCCCGGCGCGCGCCGGAGGTCCCGTCGTGTGGGAGACGGACACGCGCGAGGAGCTGCTCAAGGGTGAGGCGCGCGGCGTCTCCGTCACAGACACGGGCGCGCTCATGCTCGCGCCGCGCTTCACGCAGGTCTTCGATACAGAGCAGGCTTACGTCTGGTCGAGCACGTCCGATCCGCAAGGCAACGTCTATCTCGGCACGGGGCACGACGGGCGCATCTTCCGCGTCGGCTCGGACGGCAAAGGCTCGCTCTTTTACGACGCGGCGGAGTTGGACGTGACCGCACTCGTCGTCGGGCGCGACGGCGCGCTCTACGCTGGCACTTCGCCGGACGGGAAAGTTTACCGCGTCGCACAGGACGGGAGCGCCGCCGTCTATTTCGATCCGCCGGACAAGTACATCTGGTCGCTCGCCGTCATGTCGGACGGCGCGCTCGCCATCGGCACGGGCGATCAGGGAAAGATTTATCGCGTACGCGCCGGTGGAGCGAAGCCCGAAGACTCTCTGCTCGTTGACGTGAACGAGACGCACATCATCTCGCTCGCCGCCGACCGCGAAGGGAACTTGATCGCGGGAACTGATCCGGGCGGGCTTGTGCTTCGCGTCTCGCCGCAGGGCAAGGCGTTCGCGCTCTTCGATTCGCCTCTGCGTGAGGTGCACGCGCTCGCGCCCGCGCCCGACGGATCGATCTACGTGCTCGCGCTGAGCGACGCGGCGTCTAACGCGCGCTCCCAGTCGTCGCCGACGGCGACTCCTTCCACGTCGGGCGCGCAGCCCACGGGTACGACCGTCACTTCGAGCGTCGTCGTCGAAGAGAGCGGCGCAGCGGGCACGCAGTTCGGCGGGGCACAACCGACGCCGGCGCGCAGCCGCAACGATCTCTCGACCGCGCGCAGCGCAGTCTTCCGCATCCTGCCCGACGGCGGCTCGGACGTGCTGTGGAGTTCGCCCACGGTGACGGCCTTCTCGGTCGCGCTCGCGCCGCAGCCTGGCGCGGGCGTGCTCATCGGCACGAATGACAAGGGGCGCGTCTATTCCGTGACGGACGACGGGCGCGACACACTGCTCGTCCAGTCGAGTGAGGATCAAATCTCGACGTTCGTCGCGCGCGGGGGCGACATATTCGCCGCGTCCAGCAATCAAGGAAAACTCTTCCGGCTCGACAGCGCGCCGACGGGCGAGGGCACATACGAGTCGCCCGTGCGCGATGCGAAATTCAACGCCGCGTGGGGTCGCATCTGGTGGCGCGGCGGCGGCGCGGTCGAGTTGCAGACGCGCTCCGGCAATACCGAGCGACCCGACATGACCTGGAGCGACTGGAGCGCGCCCTACCGCATACCTTCCGGCGCACCGATCACGAGCCCGCGCGCGCGTTTCATCCAGTGGCGCGCAACCTTACGCGCACCGGCTGCTGGTGTGGGCGCGCTGGCGCGCGTCGAAGACGTGAGCGTCGCATATCTTCCGCGCAACGTCGCGCCGGAGATTTTGTCGATTACGACGCTGCCCGTCGGCATCGCGCTGATGCCAGCGATTCAGGTGCAGACCGACCCGAACTTAGAGGCTTCGGGGATCGATCCGTCGCTGATCGCGCCCGTGCCGCAAGTCCCGCCGCGCCGTGCGTACCAGCGCGGCGCGATCTCTTTGCAATGGCAGGCGGAGGATCGCAACAACGACACGCTCGAATATTCGATCTACTACCGCGCCCTCGGCGAAGGCAGCTTCCGGCTCTTGAAGGATCGCCTGCGCGACAACTTCTTCACCGTTGACGGCGCGGCGCTCGGCGACGGTCGCTACGTCTTCAAAGTCATCGCCACGGACGCGCCCGACAACGCCGTCGGCGCGGCACTCGCGGGCGAACGCACCAGCGAACCCGTAGAGGTGGACAACACGCCGCCCACGGTGCGCGTCGCGAATGAACCGCGCACGACGGGCGAGCGCGTCGCGATCAGTTTCGTCGTCGAAGACGCGGGCGGGATGGTCAAGCGTGCGGACGTAAGCGTGGACGGCGGCGCGTGGCGCGCGGTCTTCCCCGACGACGGCATCGCTGACAGCCCGCGCGAGACCTACGTGCTCGACCTGCCCCTCGCGGGCGCGGGCGAGCACACCATCGCCCTGCGCGGCTTCGACGCGAGCGGCAACATGGGCAACGCGCGGGTGGTGGTGAGGAAGTAAGAGAGCACTCAGCAATCAGCATTCAGCAGTCAGTAAAACCCGACTCAAATGAGTTCGCAGCCCATGAAAACCTCTCACGACTAAAGTCTGCTGGCTGAGTGCTGAATGCTGATTGCTGAGTGCTTTGACTGCTTTACACGATACCGTATGAATGGCGCAGGAAAGCGTGCGCGTGCGCGCGCGGGCTCTAGATTGGAGACTGTGGTAGCAAGAAGTTGCACACGGAGCGTCGTTTGGCATCCATCTTGCTCAGTATTATAGGCGAGACGAACGCGGTCTCTCCCTCAATCCTCCCCAACGCGTCTCAGAGAAGACACTGAGGAGGTCGAAGGGTAAAGATGATGAGAGCTTTACAAAACTTACTAGCATCGACGTTGATGGCATGTGTGCTCGTGGCGGGCGCGCAAGGCTCGGCGTTCGGGCAGGGGAAGGGCGACCAGAAGAAAGACCCTCCGAAGGAGCCGAAGGTCGTTCAGAAAGAGCCCAAAGAGCAACCCAGAACTAACGAGCAGCGCAACAACAATCAGCCGAAGAACAACGACAACAAGAAACCGCCTTTCTTTTTTTAAGAGACCCGCGCGCGCCGCTTCGACCGGGGCGCGGGCAAGGCGAACAGATCAGAGGTGAGCGAGTCCCCGGCGCTAAAACTCGCTCACCTCTTTTTCTTTGGGCGTGCGTCTGATTAATCAACGTGGTTGCGTTCCGTAGTTTTTTGATCAAGGGAGGGAGGATCGTCATGATGAAGAGCATGTTGAAAATAAGGCTGGCGGGTTTTGCGCTCGCCGTCGCCTGTGGCGCGTCATCGCTCATCGTTTCGACGCCGCGCGCCAACGCACAAGGTCTCAACCGCATCGACCGCCGCGCGCTGGCGCAGGCTGAGAGTTATAGCGGCGACAGGTTCAGCTACTTCGCCGAGACGCCACGCGGCGCGCACGTCGCCGCCGTCGCGCGACCGCGCGCGGAGATGCTGCGCGCCATCGACGACGGGCTGACGGAGTTGTTCGCCGTCGCGCGCCGCAACAACTACGGCGCGCGCCTGAACTACTCCGACTACACTGTCTTCATCGCACGCGCCGACCGCACCAAAGACAGCACGGGCGCGTATTCGCCCGACATCGCCGTCGGCGCGGCGCAGTACAAGGGAAGCGTCTACGACAAGGGCGGTTACGTTTACGCTGCCGGGATCGTCTCTTCGTTAGACCCGTGCACCTTTGTCATCGCCGAGCACGAGCGCGACTTCGGGCGCGTCTCGAACGTCGTGCGCTACGAGGGCGAACACCTCGTGCTCTACCACAACGACCGCCGCCGCTTCCTCCAAACCTACGATCACTCGCGCGGCGGCTCGCACCCGATACTTCAGTAAGGCAAAAGTAAAAAAGTAAAAGGCAAAAGTGGAGACTAAAGGCGAGTGCCCTTGGTCTTCACTTTTGCCTTTTTAATTTTGCCCTTTGCCTTTACTTGATGACCTTCGCCGTCACGATCAGGATCAACCCCTTGTCCTTGAGCGTCGCCGTCCCGACGACGACGCGCTCGCCGTCGCGCAGCGTGGCGCTGGTGCTGACGTTCGTGTCGAGGTAGCTGCTGGGGGTGAAGGCGTTCGTCTTCAGGTTGAAGCGCAGATCGTCGAGCTGGATCGAAGAGGTGCCGCCCGCGCCAGCCGTGATCGTGACGGGCCCCACGTTGTAGTTGTAGATCGCGCCGATCTCCCGCCCCTCAACCTTAGCCGCGAACGCGTCCACGTCGGCGACGCCCTGCCCGCTGATGCGGCGTCCGTCCTTCACGCGGTTGATGACCGTCGCGATCAGGCGGTAGCCCTTGTAACTGAGCGTGGACTGGAGCTGCCTGACCACGTCCCGCAACTCGGGCGGGAACTGATCGGCGGTGCTCGCGTCCTGCGACGCGATGAGGACGTGCATTCGCAAGTCCACGTCGGAGCGCGGGGCTTCGGGCGTGTCGAGCCGCTTGAGCGCCTCCTCGATGGAGGCGATGTTTTCGGGAAAGTCGCGGACGATGATCGTGTGGAACTCGTTGCTTGCGGACACCTGCGCGCCCTTGAAGCCGCTTGTCAGAAGCTTGAGGACGGGGATGAGTTCGTCCGGATTGCGGTTATGCACCTCGAAGACGCGGCTCTTAAATCCCGTGTTGGTGACGTAGTTGTCTGCCGGGTTGGGCGTCGGCTGCGACTGCGCATAACCCGCAGCGGCGAAAGTTAAGCTCAACAGGGCAGGCGCGAGCATTTTAAGTTTCGATGTGAACATGATGTCTCCTACTTTCTGTCTCCGTTCTCGTGATTGTCTTTTTCGGGGTTGGGTGCTTCGGATTTTTGCGGCGTGAGCCAGATGATGCGTATGTTCGGGTCGGCGGTCTGAATCTCAATGCGCGAGACCTCGGGCGCGGACTGACTCGCTGCGTTCGTTGATCCGACCGTCGCCGTCGCGCCGGGCACGGTAGCGATCTGCGTGTTCTCGATCCGCGCAGAGTCTGTTTGACGCGGCACGACTCTCTGCTTCTCGGCGGCGGGCTCGACGGAAAGTCGCTGTCTCTTTCGCGGACTCTCCTTCGCGAGAACAGTCTGCGGCACGTTCTCCTGTTTCTTAATCTGAGGCGACGGCGAAGGCACGTTCGCCTGTTGAGGTTGTTGCTGTTCGCGCGTCTCGTGTCGGTCACCCGCCATCTCCTGCTGCGACTCGTTTGCGGCGTGGCGGAAGTGTTGAAGCGCGAGACCGCACGCGAGGAGCAGCAGCGCGAGGGACGCGGCGTAGATCAGGCGGCGACCAAAGAGCGTGGCGAAAAGCGACGGCGTCGAGGGCGTCCGCCCGTCGCGCTTGATCTCTGCGAGCACTGCGCTCCTGATCCCTGCGTAGAAGTCCGCGCCGAACTCCGGCGTCTCGAAGGCTTCCGCGAGCAGTTCCCGACTCGACGCGAACTCTCCGGCGAGCGCGCGGCATCCGTCGCACGCCGCGAGGTGCGCGGCGACTTCTCGCTCACGCGAGTCTTCGAGATCGCCCGCCGTGTAGAGCGGCAATAGCTCTGTCGCACGTTTGCAGTTCATCTCTCTCATTGCGCCGTACCTCCTGTGCGCGTCAGACGCTCGCAGTAGTCCCTGATCTTGGCGCGCGCTGAACTGATCTGTGAGCGCACCGTGACCGCGCGCGAGCCGAGCGCGCTGGCGACTTCCTCGGTCGAGAGTCCTTCCAGATCGCGCAGGACAATCGCGGCGCGCTCCTTTTCGGGGAGCGTCAAAAGTGCGCGGCGGACGAGCGCGAGCCGCTGAGCGCGCAGCGTGGCGCTCTCGGTGTCCGCGTCGTCGCGTCGTAAGTTTTCAAACGCCGTGCGTTCTTCGCGCTCTAGTCCGGCGTCGTCGAGTTGTTCGCCCCCGGCGGCGCGACGCTTGCGCGCCAGATCGTGGCAGACGTTGACGGTGATGCGGTAGAGCCACCCCTGAAAGTCTTCGCCCGCGCGGAAGCGTCCCATGTATTTGAAGACGCGCAGGTAAACTTCCTGCGCCGCGTCGCGCGCGTCCTCGCGGTTGCCGAGCAGACGCCACGCCGTCGCCACCACACGCCGCTCGGTCTCGACCATCAGACGCTCGAAGGCGAGAGAATCGCCCGCGCGTGCGAGCGAGACGAGCGAAGAGAGGCGGTCGGCGTGCGCTTCGTCGCGGGCGTGCGGCGGCAGCTCCTGCGCGCCCGTCATGAAAATGTGTGCGATCTCGGCTGCCATCCGTCGTCCTCTCAAACGCCCTTCCATCTCCATCTACTCTGCCACCAGCGAAAACGTTGAAAACTTTTCCGAGGCTCACACGTCTAAAGACAGAGCGCGTTCCATTCGTTCGCGCACGCCTTGCGCCGGAAGTTGACGCGCGCGGCGCGAAGGCTCTACAAGTTAGCCCGAAGACATTACTAAATGAGGGAAAGGAAGACGACCCGTCGCGCCGCCCGCGACGGATCGGGAGAAAACGGACGATGGGAAAGAAAACGATCAAACTCGCGGCGGCGCTTTTCGTCGTCGCCATCGTGTGCAGCGTATACGCGGTCAACGTTTCGCGCGCCGCGCAGGTCAAGCGTGCGACCGTGGTGCGCGGCGGCGACATTGACGTGCACACGGTTTATAGCCGCAACTGCGCGAGCTGCCACGGCGAAGACGGCGACGCCAAGACCGAAAAGGGCGAACTCTACGGCGCGACCGATTTCACGAGCAAGAAGTGGTGGGACAAGTCGCACCCGACCGACGCCGTGTTGCGCCGCACAATCAGCGCGGGCAAGCGCGGCGGGATGCCCTCATTCAAGAAGCGACTCTCGGCGGACGAGATCAACGCGCTCGCCACCTACATCCGCGGCTTCAAGGGTAAGTAGGAAAAGCTGTCAGTGGTCAGTTGTCCGTGGTCAGTTGCTTTGCGTCTCCTAATTCGTATGCCCCTGACTAAGCGTCGAGCCTGTGAGCCGCGAACAACGGACAACTGACCACTGACAACTGACAGTCTTTTGACAGTTCCGAGGTTCACATCCTGAGCTTCCCACGCGCGAGCGGCATACTGCTGCACCCGACGAGTCTGCCGGGCGACTACGGCGTCGGAGACCTCGGCGACGAGGCATACGCGTTCGCAGACTTCCTCGTCGCGAGCGGGCAGACGCTCTGGCAAGTCTTGCCCTTAGGACCCACGGGCTACGGCGACTCGCCTTACCAGTGCTTCTCCGCCTTCGCCGGAAACACTCTGCTCGTCTCGCCCGCCCGCCTCGTCGAAGAGGGTCTGCTCGACAAATCCGATCTCGCCGATGCGCCGCGTTTCGCACAAGAGCGCGTTGATTTCGGCGAAGCGATCAAGCTTAAGAATAAACTCCTGCGTCGCGCCTTCGAGAATTTCAAGCACGCATCCCCGGTCGCGTTGCGCGCGGACTTCGAGACGTTCGCGCGTCGCGAGTCCGATTGGCTCGAAGACTACGCGCTCTTCCGCGCGTTGA
>JAVXVR010000439.1:0-5010 GCA_032230165.1 Acidobacteriota bacterium
AGGTCTGCGCCCGTGAATCCGGGCGTGCCGCGCGCGATGACCTGGATGTCCACGTCTTCGCCGAGCGGAATCTTGCGCGTGTGAACTTTGAGGATGCCTTCGCGACCGCGCACATCGGGGCGGGGCACGACGACGCGGCGATCAAAACGACCGGGACGAAGTAATGCCGGATCGAGCACGTCGGGTCGGTTCGTCGAAGCCATGATGATCACGCCATCGTTCGACTCGAAGCCGTCCATCTCGACGAGCAGTTGATTCAAAGTCTGCTCGCGCTCGTCGTGACCGCCGCCAAGTCCTGCGCCGCGATGACGACCGACGGCATCAATCTCGTCTATGAAGATGATGCACGGCGCGTTCTTCTTGCCCTGCTCGAAGAGGTCGCGCACGCGCGATGCGCCGACGCCGACGAACATCTCGACGAAGTCCGACCCGGAGATCGAGAAGAACGGCACGTTCGCCTCGCCCGCCACAGCGCGCGCCATCAAGGTCTTGCCCGTGCCCGGAGGTCCAACGAGCAGCACGCCCTTCGGGATGCGCCCGCCGAGCTTCTGGAACTTCTGCGGTTCTTTCAGAAACTCGATGATCTCTTGCAGCTCTTCCTTCGCCTCGTCCACGCCCGCCACGTCCTTGAACGTGACGCGCTTCTGCTGGTTGTTCAGCAGCTTCGCGCGCGACTTGCCAAACGAGAGAGCTTTGTTGCCGCCCGCCTGCATCTGCCGCAGCATGAAAATCCAGACGCCCATGAAGAGCAGGAGCGGCGCGCAGTAGATCAAGAGCGTCCAGACCATGCCGTTCGTCGAAGACTGATCATCAACCACCGACCTCTGCTTGTTGGTGTTCGGATCGATCTTCGCCGCGTCCTCCATCAGCTTGCTCTGGTAGTAGGGGTTGGACGACTCGGCGCGGAACTGTCTGCCGTCGTTGTGCTGCGCGAGAACTTCGGAAGGCTTAATCGTCAGCTTCTTGATCTCGCCGCGCTGAACCATCGCCGAGAGCGTGCCGACGTCGGTTTTCTCAGGTCCGCCCTGGCTGTTCGAGAAAGCCTTGTAGAGCAACACCGCGCCCAAAAGTATGAGCACCCAAAAAACGATCTGTCTTGCAGTGGAACTCAAATTCTTCATGCCTCCGACGCCGATAATAACCTATTTGGCGTCCTTTGTCGCTTCCCCCAGTTCAACTTCTTTGTCCCGCCCGCAAAGCCCCTCTGGCGGCGGCGCGACCTGACCGCTGCACTGCGATTTGCGGGCAATTTTATGATGCCGACGCGACCACGCGCGTTGCGCTTTCAGAGCGACTTTACGCGCCCGCAAACCTTTCGGATTCTAAGCGGCGACCGCGCCCTTTTCAACGTTTGACGCGCCCCGCCGCGACGCTCGAAGCGCGGAAGAAGACGCGGCGTCCGCGCCGCTCGACGCGACCGCCGCCCGGCAGCTCAGCCACCCGCCCGCCGCGCTCGCCCGTCAGCAATTTTTCGACCGTGAGGACGTGCGATAGCTCCACGCGCCGCAGGTCGCCGCGCGCGAGCGCGAGCCACTGTCGAATCGCGCGCCGACGCACCGCCGCAGCCACGCCCACGAACGCTTCGACGCGCAGAGGCGGCGCGACAGCATCTCCTTCGCGGCTTGCTTCCGCGCGCGCGCCTTCGTCACTACTGCGCCCCTGTGCGCCTTCGTCCGCAGCCTCGCGCAGCAGTCGCGACGCTTCACAACTGAGCGCGTCTGCGTCCGATTGCAGAAGCCCCGCCGCGCGCGCAATCGCCTCGACTGCACGCGGGTTGAAAGTTTCCAGCAGAGGGATCAACTGACGGCGCACACGCACGCGCGCGAAACGCTCGTCCGTGTTCATCGCGTCCTCGCGCACAGAGACGCCACGCGCCGCGCAATAACTCTGCGTCTGCGCGCGCCGCGCCCAACCGAGCAGCGGGCGCGCGAGCAACGTGTCCGGCTCTTTGTCAGACAGCGGACGTACCGCACGCATCCCGCCCAAGCCGTCCGCGCCGCTCCCGCGAAGGAGCGCGAGCAGCACCGTCTCCGCCTGATCGTCGAGCGTGTGCCCGGTCGCGACGATGCGCGCGCCACACTCGCGCGCCACGCGACCGAGAAACTCGTAACGCTCGCGCCGCGCCGCCTGCTCCAAGTTGTCGCGCGTCGCGCGGGCTCGCTTCGCCACGCGCGCGCGCGCCGTCTCGAACTCATAGCCCAACGCACGCGCGAGTTTTTCCACCGAGCGTGCGTCTTGTGCCCCGACTCGCCCGCGCAGACCGTGGTCGAGGTGCGCCACCGTCAGATCGAGCGTCAGGAGTCGTCGCTTGCGCAGCTCGTCGAGCGCACAGAGCAGCGCGGTCGAGTCCGCGCCGCCCGATAAGGCGACGACCGCGCGCGCCTCTCTGCGCGGCAAGTCGAGCGCGCGCCACTCAGCCAGCAAAGCGCGCGCGAAATCGCTCAGTTTGCCGTCGGTCTCTTTTTGCATAGGAGTTCGCATCGGAGTCCGCATCGGAGCACGATTGTAAGCGCGCCGTTCGTCTTGCAAAAGTTTTCTGCAACAAATAGGCTGCGGGCGGCGTCTTCCCTGTTGAACCGAAGAAGACCGTGCAGCTTCGCGCGTGCTAACCCGACCACCGACCGCCCATCAGGAGGAAAAATGAGTTTTCATAACGACCCGAAGGCGTGGCGCAACTTATTCCGCCGCTCGCTCGCACTCAAACTTTGGCTGCCGCTCGCAGCCGTCGCGCTCGTCGCGGCAGCGGGACTCTACCGCGCCCCCGCCTCTTACACGCAGAACGAGGGCGCGCCGCAGTTCGCGGGTCAATGGCTCATCGAGTTCCGCACGGGTGAGAGCAAGGTCTCGCTATCGCTGAGCTACCACTCAGGGAAGAACCGGGAAGGACACTACACGAGCGTCCACGAAACGTCGCGCGACGTGAGCGTGGATATACTGCAAGGGCTTACGCGCGAACAGGCGATGAGCGCTTCTGGCACGCAAGTGAGCTTCCAGATCAAGCGCGACGCGGGCACGTTCAACTGCGAGGGCTGGTTCAAGAACGGCGACGGGTCGGGTCACTTCACGTTCGCGCCGAGCGCGGCGTTTGCCTTGGAGTTGCAGCGACGCGGCATCGGCGCGCCGACGCCGGAGCAACAGTTCTGGATGACCATGCAGGACACGAGTCTCGCCTTCGTTGACGAGCTGCGCGCCGAAGGATACGAGCAGCCGACCATTGACCAGTTAGTTAACATGGGCAATCACGGCGTCAACCTCGAATACGTGCGTGGTCTCAAGTCGGCGGGCTATCAACTGCGCTCCCTCGACGCCCTCGTCAGGATGCGCGACCACGGCGTCACGCTCAGCTTCATCAAGGAGCTGAACGCTCTCGGCTACCCGCACATGGAAGCCGACGCGCTGGTGCGCACGCGTGATCATGGCGTCACGCCCGAATACATCAGAGCCTTCACCAACGCCGGTTACCAGCAACTCACGCTCGACGACTACGTCGGGCTCCGCGATCACGGCGTGGACACGAAGTTCGTCGAATCCCTGCGCGCGCTCGGTTACGAACGGCAGTCGCCCGAACAGCTTCGCGAGCTGAGGGATCACGGCGTCACCGCGCAGTTCATCACGGAGTTGAAAGGGCTCGGCTACGAGCGCGTACCGCTTGAAACGCTCGTGCGTCTGCGCGACCACGGCGTCACCGCCGCCTACATCCAGAAGATGAAGTCGCAGAACTACCCAGACCTCACGCTCGACCGCCTCATCTACTTGCGCGACCGCGGCATCAACTGAAGGCAAAATTAAAAAGGTAAAAGGCAAAAAGGGAAGACCGGGGGCGTACCCGTAGTCTTCCCTTTTTGCTTTTTGCCTTTTACCTTTTTAATTTTTAATCCTGGACGATCATCGTGCCCGTGCCTTCGTCTGTGAAGACTTCCGATAAGAGCGCGTTGCGCGCGCCGCCGTCTATGATGTGCGCGCTGCCAACGCCGCGTTGCAGGAGGTCTGAGATTGATTGCAGCTTCGGGATCATGCCGCCCGTGGCGATGCCTTCCGAGATGAGCCGCTCGATCTCGGCGACCGTCAGCCTTGAGACTTTCGAGTCGGGCTCGCCCCGCCGTAAATAGATGCCGTCCACATCTGAGAGCAAGATCAACTTCTCCGCCTGCAAGCGCACGGCGATCTCTGCGGCGATGGTATCGGCGTTGATGTTGAAGACGCGCCCCTCTGCATCTGCGCCGAGCGAGGAGACGACGGGCAGGTAATCGTGATCGAGCAGCACGCGCAGCAGACGGTCGTCGATCTCAAGGATGTCGCCGACGTGACCGAAGTCAACGAGCGCGCTCACGCCCGTCTCGCGGTTGACGACATCCTTGGGCGGTCGCCTTTCGGCGTGGACGATGTTGCCGTCTATGCCTGAGAGCCCGACCGCGTAGTTGCCGCGTTGGCGCAAGGCGGCGAGGATGTCGGTGTTGATCTTCCCTGCGAAGATCATCTTCGCCATGTCGAGCGTCGCGTCGTCGGTCACGCGCCGCCCGTTGATGATCGTCTGCTCGACGCCCATCTGCTCGGCGAGTTCCGACAACTGCTTGCCGCCCCCGTGCACGACGCAGATGCGTATGCCGACCTGATGCATCAAAGCCAGCTCTTCGGCGAGCGAGGCGAGGTTCTCCCGCTCCTCCGTCACCTTCCCTGACAGCTTGACGACGAAGGTCTTGCCCTTGAAGCGTTGAATGTACGGCAACGCCTCGCGCAAGAGATCAAGTCGCTGCTGATTCATCAATCCTCCAGAGTGACAAGTGACGAGTGACAAGTGACAAGCAAATCCGGTCAGTGGTTTTGCTTGTCACCTATCACTTGTCACTTGTCACCTTCTTCATAATCGCCTTTTGAATGTGAAGACGATTCTCAGCTTCGTCAATCACGACTGACGCGGGCGAGTCAATCACTTCGTCCGTAACGATGACGTTGCGACGCACGGGGAGACAGTGCATGAAGATGCCTGAATCGGTGCGCGCCATCTTCGCC
>JAVXVR010000512.1:0-6754 GCA_032230165.1 Acidobacteriota bacterium
GCGAACGACTCTTCGACGGCGCGACGTTCGTTCGCATCATTTGAACGAGCGCGGTAGCGTTGGTTCGGCTCGACCAGCAACACCTTCGGTCCCACGCGCTCGAAGCGGACGACGTGTGTGCTCCCAAGCTGCCCGCGATCCAAGCCGATGGGGTTCGAGCCGACGCCCGTCTGCAAAGAAGTTTGATATAGAAACTCCTGATTGAAGCGCGCGATCTCCAACAGGAGCCGCCCGCGCTCCGCGTCCCAGTAGAGCGGGAAGTAGCCGTCGAGCCTCTGCAAGTCTTTCGTCTGGTCGCGATAAGTTTTCGGCGCACGCTCCTGCGCACGGAGCGCGGAAGACAGGATGAGTGCGAGCGAGAGAAGAAGGCAGACACGATTCATGATAACGATTCCTCGCAGGGGCTTGTGAGATCGAATGAGCTTTAAAGCTGAAACGGGAGCGCGAGCATTCTAATACCAAACGGCGCGGCGCGCGAGGGCAACCGTCGCCACAAACGGGTTTGCCTGCGCCCTCGGTTTACACATAAACTGCCTCCGTCATCCGCACCGCAAGTTAGATCGATCCGAGACCTGTTCACGCGCACGCGCCTATGCGCTTCGTCTTCTCCAAATTTTTTTATGTTCTGCTCGCGCTCGGCTTCGTGCCGCTCTCGTTCGCGTGGGCGTCGCCGTCTCTGCGCTGGGCGACGCTCGCTTACGACGTGGCGCTCGTCTTCGTCGCTGTCTTCGACGCTCGGCGGAGTCGCTTGCCTGCGGGCTTCGAGGTCTCGCGCGAGTTCGCGGGGCGTTTCCACATCGGGGCGGAGACGGAGGTGCGTGTCCAACTGACGAACGCCTCGGCGCGCGACGTGCGCGTGCGCGTGAAGGACGAGTACCCGCCCGTGATGAAGCTCGCGGGTCTGCGCGAGGCGGAGATGCGGGTCGAGGCGCAGACAACCGCCGCGCTGCATTACGGGCTCGTCCCGCCGCGCCGCGGTCGCTTCGAGTTCGGGCAAGTGGCGATGCGCCATCTCTCGCGCTGGCGTCTCGCTTGGCGCGCGGAACAGAGGTGGCACGCCGAATCGGTCAAGGTCTATCCGAACATGCGGCGCGCGCGCGAGGCGGAGCTGAAGGCTCTGGGCGCGCGCTCGCTCGTCGCCGCGCACCGGCGCACTTCTTGGCGCGGCGAGGGACGCGACTTCGAGTCTCTGCGCGAATACGTGCCGGGCGATGAGCTGCGCCACATCAGTTGGAGCGCGTCGGCGCGGCGCGGGAAGTTGACGACGCGGCAGTACCAGATCGAGCGCGACCAGACGATCCTCGTCGCGCTCGACGCGGGTCGTTTGATGACCGCGCGCATCGGCGATGAGACGAAGTTCGACGTGGGCGTCCACGCGGCGCTCGCCTTGATGAGCGCGGCGCAGCGCGGCGGCGACAACGCCGGCATCGCCGTCTTCGGGCGGCGCGTGCGCGCGTATGTTCCGCCCGCGCGCGGGCACGAGCAGATCGAGGCGGTTCTGGAAGCCCTGCACGCGGTCGAGCCCGATCTGATCGAGCCGTCTTATACGCGCGCCTTCGAGTACATCGCCGCCAACTGCAAGCGGCGCGCGCTCGTCGTCGTGCTGACAGACCTCGTGGACGAAGAAGGCTCGCGCGAGCTGCTCGCTTCCTTGAAACTGCTCAGACCGCGACACCTGCCGCTGGTCGCGACCATCGGCGACCGCGACCTGCGCGCGGCGGTGCGCGACTCGCCGCAAGATTTGCGCGATCTGTTCACGCAGTCGGTCGCCGAAGAGATCATGTTGCAGCGCGAGGCGGCGCTGCGTCTGGTTGAGCGACAGGGCGGGCTCGCGCTCGACGTGACCGCCGCGACGCTCGCGCCCGCGCTTCTGGAAACCTACATCCGCGTCAAAGAGCGCGGGCTGTTGTGAAGATCGAAGGAAGATTTTGAGGGGAATGATGAAACGGAAAAATTTTCAGCCACAGATTTTCGCGCCGAACTTCACGTCTGACTTCAAACGCCGCGCTGCCTTCCTGCTCCTGCTCGCATCGCTTATCCTCGCGTCCGCGCCGCACGCTTCGGCGCAGGGCGGCGAGCTCCGCATTGATTACACGGTCGAGTTGGCAAACACGAATGCGCACCTCTTCCACGTCACGGCGGACGTGAAGAATGTTCGCGGCGAGCAACTCGATCTCGCGCTCCCGACGTGGACGCCGGGCTGGTACACGGTCGAGAACTACGCGAAGAACATCCTGCGCATGAAATTCACCGACGCCGAAGGGCGCGAGCTGCCGCATCAGATGACGCGCAAGCAGACGTGGCGCGTGGCAACAAACGGCGCGCGCGAGATCAAAATCGAGTTCGACTATTTCGCGAACGTGCTCGCCTTGAATCAGGCGAAGATCACAAACGATTACGCCTTCTTCACCGGCACGGAGTTGTTCCTCGAAGCGGTCGGACACCGCGCGTCGCCTTCGAGCGTGCGCTTCAAAGTGCCCGCGGGCTGGCAGATAATCTCCGCGCTTAAGGAGACAAGCGACCCAATGATCTTCACCGCTACGGACTACGACACGCTCGTCGATTCGCCGACCGAGATGGGTCGCTTCGACGTGACGCGCTTCGAGGTCGAGGGCAAGCCGCACTTCTTCGTCTCCACGCCCGCGGGCGCGTTCTCGCAGGAGAAGCGCGAGCGACTCGCGCCGATGCTCGCGAAGATCGTCGCGGCGGAGCGCGCCGTCTTCGGCGAGTTGCCTTACGAAAAATATATCTACTTCTATTTCCTCGCGCGCTCAGAGTCGAACGCTTCGGGCGGGTTGGAGCACAACAACTCGCACGTCGCGGTCGGTCGCTCGCCGAATAATCTTGAGCCCGAAGGTCTGACGGGTCTCGCCGCGCACGAGTTCTTCCACCTCTGGAACGTCAAGCGACTGCGACCGGTGGAGATGTGGCCCTACGATTATTCGCGCGATCAAGAGACGCCGTCGCTGTGGGTCTCCGAAGGCTTCACGAACTACTACGGCTCGCTCTCGACCTACCGCGCCGGTCTTAACACGAAGGACGACTTTCTCCGCTCGGTCGCGGGCGCGGCGGCAGGCGTCGAGACGAACGACGCGCGCGCATTCATCTCGCCATCAGACGCTTCGACTTCGACGTGGCTCTGCTACGACACGCCCTGCGCGTTCCAGATTTCTTACTACACGCAGGGGCAGAACCTCGGCGCGCTGCTCGACCTCGCCATCCGCCACGACTCGGGCGGCGCGCACGATCTGGACGAAGTGATGCGCACGCTCTACACGAACTTCTACAAGCGCGGGCACGGATTCACGCCGGAAGATTTCATCGGGACGGTCAGCAAATTCGCCGGGCGTGACTACCGAGACTTCTTCCGTCGCTACATCACGGGCACGGAAGTCCCGAACTACGATCAGATTTTCGGCTACGCGGGCTACCGTCTCGACAAAGTGACGCGCCAGCTCCCCTCGCTCGGCGTCAACTTCAACCCGACCGAACAGGGTTTGGTCGTCACGAACCTCGCGCCGGACGGAGCAGCGGCGCGCGCAGGTGTGATGACGGGCGACGTGCTCTTGAAGATCGACGACACGAGTTTGCGCGCCACGCCCGGCGGCGGAATCTCGATTGCTAGCATCCTGCAAGGGAAGATCGATCAGACCGTGAAGCTCAACATCAAACGCGGAGGCGACGAGAAGACGCTCGAAGCCAGAGTTGGCTCGCGCGAGACAAACGACTATCGGCTTGTCGAAGTCGCAAACCCGACGCCCGATCAGTTGAAAGTGCGTGAAGGTTGGTTGAAGACCATGCCGCGTTGAGGCGGCATCAAGAAGATATTTCCGCCTCGCGCCCGCCGAGCAGCAGATACGTGTAGAGCGCCACACCCGTCACGGCGGCGGTGGCGAACTTGAAGGCGGGCGCAATCGGCGCGGGCGAGATGAAGCCCTCGATGGTTCCGGCGACGACGAGCAAAGGGACGCAGCCGATGATGAGGTGAATCGCCTCGCGCCCGCGAAGTCTGAGCGCGTCGAAGCGCGAGAGATCACCGGGCGCAAGGATCGCCGCTCCGATAAGGAGTCCCGCGCCGCCCGCGATGAAGATGCACGAGAGTTCGATGACGCCGTGCCCGACCATGAAGGTGACGAGATCATTGCCAAATCCGGCGCGGTAGGTGAGCGCGAGCACCGCGCCGATGTTCAGACCGTTGAAAGCCATCACGAGCAGCGTGCCGACGCCGAGCATCGCGCCGAGCGCGAAGGCGTTGAACATGACCTGAATGTTGTTGGTCATGATCACGGCACCCGCCACCTGACTTGCTTTGTTAGCTTCGAGCCACCAACGTCTCTGCGCATCTGTATTTTCGGCGCGCCACTCGGCGGAGACGCCACACAACTCCGAAAACTCAGCGTCGCGCCACGTGCCGAAAAATCCGGCGATGCCGAAGACGAGGCAGAACGCGAACGCCAAGCCCGTATAGCGCCACGTGCGGCGGAACGTGCGCGGGAAGTCTTGCAGGAAAAACTTGCGCAGGCGCTTGCCGCCCTCCATCGCCTCGGTGCGGTAGATGCGACCGTGCGCGCGTATGACGAGACTGTTGAGGTAATTGACCAGACGCGGATCGCGCGATTCGGCGCGGGCGATGGCGAGGTCGGAAGAGGTGCGGCGATAGATGCGACCCAATTCGCGCACGTCCTCGCGATGCAACCGGCGCAGAGACATCTCGTCGAGCAGCCGCAGCAACTCTTCCAGACGCTGCCACGCGCCCTTGCGCTCGTTGATGAATCGGTCGGTGGGCATGAGACGCGGACGACTCTACACGTCGCGCGCGCACAGTTACAAGTTCCAAGTTCCAAGTTGCAGGTTGGAGACGGGCACTTACAACTTGGAACTTGTAACTTGGAATTCGCTCAGTCTTCGAGTTCGAGATGTCCGCCGCCCATGTAGCGGCAGCGACCGCCGACGCGCACGCGTGTGATCTTCTCGCTGCCATCGTGTCGGATGCGTATGCGTATGAAGCTCGGTCGCCCCATCTCGATGCCCTGCTCACTCGTGATGTCGAGCTCGGCGTCTGAGGCGATGACGTTGTGGCGCACGAGGTAACAGCCGAGGGGCCCGCTCGCGCCGCCCGTCGCGGGGTCTTCGGGTATGCCGTCGAGGGGGGCGAACATGCGGCTGTGGACGCCGGAGCCCGCGAACTCTGTCCCGGTCGTGAAAACAAACACGTCCTTCGAGGCGAAGCCGCCCAGCCACTTCTCCATCAGGTCGATCCGCACGCGGCACGCGCGCACTTCGGCGAGGCTCCTGAGCGGCACGAAGAGGAACGGCACGCCGCACGAGACAACTTCTGGCGGGAACCGCGTGTCCACGGCGGAGCGGTCGAGCGAGAGCATTTCCGCCAGCGCCGCGGCGTCGTCGAAGCGTGGACCAAAGTCGGGGGACGGCTGCGTCATTTCGATGAAATCGGGCGCGCCGTTGCGCCATTCGATCTCTACTGGGATCATGCCGACGCCCTCTTCGAGCCTGATCGTCGTCGTGCCCTGCGCGTTCTCACGGGTTGAACTCTCGATCATGCGTTCGCGCGCGAGCACGTGAGTCGTGCCGACGGTCGGGTGTCCAGCCATCGGCAGCTCAGACGTGGGCGTGAAGATGCGGACGCGAAAATTGTTCGCCGCGTCTTCCGGCGGGAGCACGAAGGTCGTCTCCGAAAGATTCATCTCCTTGGCGATTGACTGCATCGTTTCGGTCGAGAGCCCCGTGCCGTCGGTAAAGACCGCGAGCGGGTTTCCGCCAAACTGCCTGTCCGTGAAAACATCAACGAGATGATAGCGAAGCTTTTTCATCCGGTTCTCCTCACAACTGTTCGAGCGCCTGCGCGAAGTCTTTGACGAGATCGCGCTCGTCTTCGAGACCGACTGAGACGCGCACGAGATTGTCGCCCACATTCATTGCGGCGCGTTGCTCGGCAGAGAGAGCCTTCGCCCACATCGCCGCCGGGTGGACGAGCAAAGTCTCGTAGCCGCCGAGGCTCGCCGCGTACTTGCCGAGCTTGAGCGACGTGATCAACTTCTCCGCCGCCGCGTAGCCGCCGCGCAGCTCGACGCTCAGCACGCCCGTGAAGCCGCTCATTTGTCGTAGAGCCAGTTCGTGCTGCGGGTGCGACTCCAATCCGGGGTAGTTGACGCGCTCGACCTTCGCGTGCGATTCGAGGAAGCGCGCCAGCGCAAGCGCGTTCTGGTTGTGACGCTCGACGCGAAGTCCAAGCGTGCGAAGCCCGCGCAGGAGCAGCCACGAGTCGAACGGACTCAAGGACGCGCCCGCGACGAGCGAGAACTTCCAGGCGCGCTCGACGAACTCGCGCGAGCCGACAACGATGCCCGCCGTCACGTCGTGATGCCCGCCGATGTACTTCGTCGCGCTGTGCACGACCACGTCGACGCCTAGCTCAATCGGTCGCTGGTTGACGGGCGTGGCGAAGGTGTTGTCACACATCGTCGTCACACTGCGCGCACGTGCGATCTCCGCGACGGCGCGAAGATCAGTGAGCGTCATGACAGGGTTGGTCGGCGTCTCTGTATAGATAAGCTTCGTGTTCGGCTGGATGGCGCGCGCGAAGTTTTCAGGGTCGGTCTCGTCGACGAAGGTGCGCTCCATGCCCCAGCGCGGCAGCAAATTCTCGAAGAGCGAGGCAGTGTTGCCGTACAGGCTGCGCTGCGCGACGACGTGATCGCCGCGCTCTAACAGGCACATCACGGCGGTGAAGATC
>JAVXVR010000604.1:0-3108 GCA_032230165.1 Acidobacteriota bacterium
AAGGCGACAACGGCGAAGAAGATGATGACGGTCAGCGGCAAGCCCATCAGCGCGAGCATCGCGAAGATGACTAGGATCGCGACTAGCTTCTGCCCCGTGTCTCGCCCCTTGCCCATAACTCTTACACCGTGCTCGCAGAATAACGATGAAGTAGAAACGATGAACGATGAAATGAATACAATTTGTCTTTCATTTCATCGTTCATCGTTCCTACTTCATAATTTCTTCAGTCGCCGCCTGATCGCCTCGCCCGCCTCTTGCGTCGAGAGCGCGCCGCCGAGATCGCGAGTCGTTTCATGTGCATTCACGCACTCGCCGACGGCGCGCTCGACCGCGCGGCTCGCCTCAACGTGTCCGAGGTATTCTAGCATCATCGCCGTGGTCAGAATAGAGCCGATTGGGTTGGCGACATTCTTGCCCGCGAGCGGCGGCGCGCTGCCGTGGACGGGCTCGAACAGAGAGACGCGACCGGGATGAATGTTGCCCGAAGCAGCAAGACCTAAGCCCCCCTGCAACGCCGCGCCGAGGTCTGTCAGGATGTCGCCGAACAGGTTGTTCGCCACGACCACGTCGAACTGCGCCGGGTTCAAGACCATGTACATCGCCGTCGCGTCAACATACTGGTGGTTCGCTTCGATCCCTTCGTAGCGCGCCGCGACTTCACGAAACGTGCGCTGCCACAGGTCGCCGCCGAACCGCTGCACGTTCGACTTGTCGCACATCGTCACCTTCTGGCGACCGCGCGCCTGCGCATACTCGAACGCCGCGACGATGATGCGCTCGACGCCGCGCCGCGTGTTTAGTTCCTCCTGCGTCGCGATCTCGTCCGGCGTTCCCTTCTTTAAGAAGCCGCCCGCGCCGCAGTACGCGCCCTCCGTGTTTTCGCGGAAGACGACGAAGTTGATCTCTTCAACCGTGCGATCCTTGAGCGGCGTCAGACGCGCGTCGAGCAAACGGACGGGGCGCAGGTTGATGTAGAGATCGAGCCCGCGCCGCATCCCCAACAGGATGTCTTCGGCGTGCTGGTTCGAAGGTACGCGCGGATCGCCGAACGCGCCCGCAAGTATGGCGTCGAACTCGCGCGTGAGCATGTCGAGCGCACCTGCGGGGAGGCTTACGCCTTCACTCAAAAACTTGTCCGCGCCCCAGTCGAAGTGCTTTAGCTCAAGCGCGACGCCGTGTGTCTCGCGCAGAACTTCGAGCACGCCGACGGCTTCCGCGATCACTTCGGGTCCGATGCCGTCGCCCGCGACGACCGCGACTCGTTTCACTGTTCTATCGCTCATGTTAGTTAACAGAGATGCGGCGTGTATGGCTAAGACGGGTTGCGCGCGACGTTGCGCTCGATGCGTGGGAGGCTGGCGACGACGGTCTCGCCGACGATCTGTAAGCTCTTGGGCGAGATTTTGTCGAGCGTGTCGTCGGGTTGATGCCAGTAGGGGTAACGGTTGAGCTGTATGAGATCGCAGGCATAGACGCCCGCCTTAAGGAAGGGCTCATGGTCGTCGCCGCCCACACCTTCCTCGCCCTCGATGAACGTCGAGCCGTAGCCGAGTTCCTTGCCCGTCTGCCAGATGATGTCTTCGAGCCAGCGCGTGCCCATGTCGTCACGCGCGAGCGTGAGATTCTTGTAGCCCATCATGTCGAGCAGGATCATGGCACGCACGCGTGAGAGCTGTCCCTGCTCCTTGAGGCGTGCGACGAAGCGGCGGCTGCCGTAGGTGTTGTCGGGCTGACCGTCGGGCGTCTTGCACTGATCCCAGCCTTTGCAGAAAGCCTCTTCGCCGTCGAAGAAGACGAACCAGTAGGTGAGCGCGGGCTGCTGTTTGGTGGCGGCGACGGTGCGCGCGATCTCTATGAGCGTGCCGGTGGATGAGCCCGCGTCGTTTGCGCCGACGAAGTTGAACTCTTTGAAGAGCTTCGTGTCGTAGTGGCTGGCGACGATGATCACATCCTGTGACTTGCCGGGAATCTCCGCCACAACGTTCGCCATCTTGCGTGCGCCGATGGGCGTCTGCGCCTCCCACTCGTCGGTCGAGACCTTCAACCCCGCAGACTGCAACTCATTCATGATGTACTCGCGCGTGCGCGCCAATTCGGCAGACCCTGCGGGGCGCGCTCCCATCCCGACCATCTTGCTCACGTGCGTGTAGGCGCGCTCGCCGTCGAAGGCTGGATGCGATAAGGGAGCGTCCGTTGCGCTCGGACTCGCAGCGTTGGTCTGCGCGCTTGTACGCGTATTGGACTGCGCGCCGCTACTGCCGGAATCGCTCTGACAACCCGCGAGGGCGAAGACGAAGAGCGCGAGCAGAACGGGCGCGAGGCGGCACGTGCGGGCGACGTGCGAGGCAGAGTTGATTCGGAGAGACTTCATAGTTTCATGTTTGCGCGCACGCGCCTGTGGGATTCGACTCTGCGCGAGACGCGAACGGACGCGCGTTTTACTGCGCGGCTTTGTTCGCCTCGCTCTTCTTGCCCGCCGCGCCCGTGTGTTCGGGCGGGCGGTGCGACTGGCGCTCGCGGCGCGCGCGTGCGCGACCGAGACCGGCAATCGAGTCGAGACCCTTTTCCAGCAAGCCGACGGACGCGTCCGAGATGGCGCGGAAGGTCTGCGTGACAGCGATGATTTCGAGTTCCGCGAGCGTCGCGAATTTTTCTTGCAGCGTCATGTCGCGAAATTCTTTACTCAAACCCTTCGTCGTCTCGGCGGTCGTCGGCTCGCGCTCTGCGACGGGGACGGGTTGCAAGACAAGCGACCCTGCGCGCTCCGCCTTCGCCTGACAGGCGAGCCGCTCGCCCGACGCGAGCCGTTCGGGGCTCAGCCGCACGCGCTCCGCGTTGGTCAGAGACGAAAGCAGCGTCGCGCCCTCTTTAACGACGACGGCGCAGGTGTCGCACTCGCCACGCCCTTCGCACTCTGCGGGCAGGCGCACGCCCAGACGCTTCGCCGCGTCCCACAGATACGTCCCCTCTGCGACGACGCCGTGCGCCCCTTCGGGCACGAACTCAACGTTGATGCTCATCGTAAAACCCCCAACGAATTACGGAATGCGGATTTCGGATTGCGGATTGAAAGATAAATTCTATTCTTCTAATCCGCAATCCGAA
>JAVXVR010000605.1:0-6180 GCA_032230165.1 Acidobacteriota bacterium
CGCGTAAGCGAGGATAGCGACGTGCTGGAAGCCCGCCGCGTCCAACGCCTCGCGGATCGCGCCGACCTGTCCGTCCATCATCGCCGACGGCGCGACGATGTCCGCGCCCGCCTCCGCCTGACTGACAGCCGTCTGCGCGATCAACTCCAGCGACTCGTCGTTTAAGACCTCACCCTCGCGCACGACGCCGCAGTGTCCGTGCGACGTGTACTCGCACAGGCACGTGTCGGCGATGACGATCATTTCGGGCGCAGCTTTTCGCACGGCGCGGATCGACTGCTGCACGATGCCGTCGCGCGCGTATGCGCCCGTCGCCGTCTCGTCCTTCGCCTCCGGGAGACCGAAGAGGATGACCGCCGGGACGCCCAGATCGAACGCGCCCGCCGCATCACGCGCCGTCTCGTCTACCGACAAATTAAAGACGCCCGGCATCGAAGAGACCTCGCGCCTCACGCCCTTGCCCCCGCACGCGAAGAGTGGCAGCACCAAATTCTCCCGCACGAGCCGCGTCTCGCGCACCATCGCGCGCATCAACTCGCGCCGACGCAAGCGTCGCGGTCTGTGAATCAGATCAGCCATCGCATAGACTCTTTTCCGTCGAAAGAAATTCGACTCCGGTGTGAGCAATCCCGCGCCCGATGATACGCAACCTCGCGCCGCGCGCGCAAACTCGCGCACCATTGCGCCACACGCGCACGACGCCGCGACAACCCTGCTTGACCTTTGCAAACCCGTCTTTATAATGAAAATAATCGAACTAAATGGCGGGGTAGCTCAGCCGGTTAGAGCATCGGATTCATAACCCGAAGGTCGGGAGTTCGAGTCTCCCCCCCGCTATCAATCTCTCTACAAGGAAACAGCAGCAGCGAGCCTGTCCATGCGCGGCTGCTGTTTTAGTTATCGGGAAAGTTTACGCTGACTGCTCCGTTCCACTCTCCAATACTAGTTACGCGAAGATAACGCGATCAGAGTGCGTCGTGAAAACTATTTGCACGGGCAGGATTTATTGATACCTTACGACGCGCCGAAGGAGGTCTTGGATGAGACGCCGGATGAGCCGTGCGGGATTCGCGTGTGCGGCGCTGTCGTGCCTTGCGCTCGCAGTTCCCGCCGGCGTGAAGGTCACAGTCGAGCACAACACGGGCGGCGCGGCGAGCGGCGACTTCAAGTTTAAGCACGTGCCGCCGCCCGCGAAGGACGACGCGGCGGCTCATGCGCGTGTCGCGCTCGTTCTGGGTCAGAGGGATGCGAACGGCGCGTCCTTGAGCGCGCTCACAGACGGCGCGCTTCCCGCAAGCGAAGACGAGCCGCGCGCGAACTTCTTCTTCAACGCCGGGACGGACGGCGGACGCTTCCGCCTCGATCTCGGCGCGGTCATAGAGATCGTAGAGGTCAATAGTTATTCATGGCACGCCAACTCACGCGCCCCGCAGGTCTACAACCTCTACGCGAGCGACGGCACGGACGCAAAGTTTAACGACGCGCCCGACGCCAACACAGACCCGCGCTCCTGCGGCTGGACGTTCATCGCGACGGTTGACACGCGTGCGGAGCGGGGCGAAGCCGGAGGGCAGTACGGCGCGAGCGTCGCCGACGCGGGCGGTACGCTCGGCAAGTATCGCTACCTGCTCTTCGACGTAGTGCCGAGCGAATACGAAGACCCCTGGGGCAACACGTTCTACAGCGAAGTGGACGTGTTGGCGAAGAAGTGACGGCGGCACATCTGTGATTTGGCGACACGGCGATCATCGCCGTGCGTCTGTTGGAGCGAGAGACTTCATGTTTGAACAGTTCAAGAAGTTGCGGCAGCACCTGTTAACCGGCGTCTCCTTCGCCATCCCGTTCATCGCCTGCGGCGGCATCCTCATCGCGTGCGGCATCGCGTTCGTCCCGATGACGCCGACGGGACCCGACTTCTCACAGTCGCCGACGCTCAAGCTCATCCTCGACATCGGCGCGACCGCGTTCGCGCTGATGCTGCCCGTGCTTGCCGGTTACATCGCCTACTCGATTGCGGGCAAGCCTGGACTCGTGCCGGGTTTTATCGGCGGCTACCTTTCGGGCGAAGTCAAGGCTGGTTTCCTGGGCGCGCTGCTCGCGGGACTCTTGGCGGGCTACGTCGTGCAGTTGCTCAAGCGAATTCCCGTCTCGAAACACATCCGCCCCATCATGCCGATCCTCGTCATCCCGATCATCTCCTCGCTCATCATCGGCATCGTCATGTTGAAGGTGCTGGGCATTCCAATCGCGAACCTGATGACTTACGCCAGCGCGGGGCTCAAGGCGATGAGCGCGGGCAACAGCGTCGCGCTCGCGCTTGTTTTGGGCGCGATGATCGCCTTCGACATGGGCGGACCCGTCAACAAGACGGCGTTCTTCTTCGGAGCCGCCATGATCCGCGAGGGCGACTTTCGCATCATGGGCGCATGCGCCGCCGCGATCTGCACGCCGCCGCTCGGACTTGGACTCGCGACACTGATCCGCAGGCGACTCTGGAGCGAAGAGGAGAGGGAAGCGGGCATCGCCGGGCTGACGATGGGCATGATCGGGATCACGGAAGGCGCGATCCCGTTTGCCGCCGCCGATCCCTTCCGCGTCATCCCCTGCATCATGCTCGGCTCGATGGTGGCGTCGGTCGTCGCCATGCTCGGCGGCGTCGGCGATCACGCGCCGCATGGTGGACCAATCGTCCTCCCCGTCATTGATCACAGACTGGCTTACGTCGTCGCCATCCTCGCCGGGACGCTCGCGACCGCGCTCTCGATCAACGTCTTGAAGGCGTGGACTAAGAAGAAAGCTGAGAAGAAAACCGAACCATCTGAGGAAACCGCATGAGAATCGTCGCCGTCACCGCGTGCCCGACGGGGATCGCGCACACTTACATGGCAGCCGAGCAGTTGGAGAAGACCGCGCGTGCGTTGGGGCACGAGATCAAGGTCGAGACGCAGGGCGCGATGGGCATCGAGAACGAGTTGTCGGCGGACGACATACGCCGCGCAGAGGTCGCGATCTTCGCGGTGGACATCGAGGTGGAAAAGCTTGAACGCTTCGACGGCGTGAAAGTCATACGCGTGCCCGTGCAAGACGCGATCAAAAATCCCAAAGGCATCTTCGCGAAGATTCAAGGCTGAGCCGTGACGAAGCACGCCAAACAGTGACACAGCCCGTCAGCACATCGCCGGAGTTTACGTTCGCTTGTCCGCTCGTCAACGGGCTCCACGCCCGACCCGCAAGTCACCTGTCCGGCTTGGCGGACGACTTCGCTTCAGACTGTAGTTTTACGAATTTGCGCAACGGCGCGGTCGCGAACGCCAAGAGCGTGCTCTCGATCATCGCGGCGGACGTGCGCGCCGGCGACGAGTGCCGCGTCCGCTTGAGCGGGGCGGACGCGGACGCGGCGTGCGCGACGCTGCGCCGGTTCGTCGAAGAGGATTTGCCGCTGTGTGATGAGCCACTGCCGGAAGTTGCGACGGGCGGCGACGAAAGCGTCGTGCTGCCGCGCGCGCTTCGGTCGGCTGGGGTGAGTTGTTATCCGGGAGTCGCAGTCAGCCGAGGCATCGGACGGGGCAAGGTCGTCCTCGTTAGCAGCGTGGCTCTGCCCCGCGAGCTGAGCGGGGAGACGGCGACTGATCCTTTGCGAGAGCAAGAGCGGATCGCACGCGCCGTCGCGCAGGTGCGCGCACGCATCGAAGCGATGCTCGTCCGGCAAACGTCCGCGACCGAGGCGGCGATCCTGAAAGCGCACCTCGCGATGCTGACTGATGTGTCGCTTGCGGATAAGCTCTCAGAGTTGATCGCGCAAGGGCGCACGTCCGCTCAGGCGGTGGTCGAAGCGTGCGAGTTCTTCGTCGCCGTCTTGCGGCAGACGGAGAGCGCCTACATACGCGAGCGCGCGGCGGACGTGCAGGACATCTGCCTGCAACTGCTCGAAGAGATTTACGGTCGAGAGCTGCAATCGCCCGCCATCGAGTTGCGCGAGCCTTCGGTCGTCGTGGCTGAGACGCTCGCCCCACGGCAGTTGCTCTCGCTTGATCGCAGACAGCTTCGCGCGCTCGTGCTGGAGCGCGCAAGCGCAACTTCGCACGTGGTCATCCTCGCACGCTCGCTCGGCATCCCCACGCTCGTCGAGGTTGGTCAAGCGGCGCTCTCGCTGTCGCAGGGGCAGGAGATCATCGTTGACGCGGATCGAGGGCTCATCATTCCGCAGTTGACGACTGCCGTCGGGCGTTTCTACGAACGCGAGTTGCGGACGCTACGGCGACGGCAAGATACCTTGTCGCGCTATGCGACGGCTCCGGCGATGACCGCCGACGGGCAAAGTCTCGAAGTGGCGGCTAATGTCTCGTCTGCCGGGGAGTTGACGACGGCGTTTGAGCGGGGCGCGGACGGCGTGGGACTCTTTCGCACCGAGATGCTGTTTGTCGGGCGCGACTCCGCACCCACGGAAGAAGAGCAGTTCGAGGTTTACGCTGAAGCGGCGCGCGCAGGGGCAGGGCGCGCGGTCGTCATACGCATGTTCGACGTGGGCGGCGACAAGCCTCTGCCGTATCTGCATCTGCCGCGCGAGGCGAACCCGTTTCTCGGTTACCGCGGCGCGCGCCTTTACGCGGAGCATCTAGAACTGTTTCGCACACAGTTGCGTGCGATCTTGCGCGCGTCCGCCTTCGGTCGCGTGTGGCTGATGATTCCGATGATCTCATCCATCGAGGAAGTCGGCTGGGTCAAGGCGCAGATCGCGGAGGTGCGAGGTGAGTTAAAGACGGAAGGCATCTCGTTCGATCCGTTGATGCGGTTCGGGATCATGTGTGAAGTTCCGTCGGTCGCCTTCATCCTCGAAGAGTTGTGCGCGGAGGTGGATTTCTTCAGCGTCGGCACGAACGACCTGTGCCAGTATTTCTTCGCCGCCGATCGTGACAACGCGAAGGTGTCCGTCCTCTCAGATGTGAGGCGTCCCGGCTTCCTGCGCTTCCTCAGACAGATCGTCTGTGAAGTCCGCGCGCGTGGGAAGTGGGTGGGGATGTGCGGCGAGATGGCTGGCGACGCGCGCAACCTGCCGCTGCTTTTGGGGATGGGCTTGGACGAGATCAGCGTGGCGTCGTCGGAGATTCCGACCTTGAAGGAAAGAATCTCACGCCTCTCGGCGGGAGACTGCGAGCAACTCCTCGCGCGCGCCGTCGCTTGCCGTGGAGTCGGGGAAGTCGAAGCGCTTTTGGAACACGAACAATCAAGCGCGCGTGAGCGACCCTTATTGGATCGAGAGCTTGTCATCATCGAGAGCGAGAGCGAGTCGAAGGAAGAGGCGATACGGGAACTGGTTGATGCGCTCTACATTGCGGGGCGCACGCGGGAGCGCGAGCGTTTGGAGGACGGCGTGTGGGCGCGCGAGGCTGTGTACTCGACGGGGCTGGGGCACGGCTTCGCCATCCCGCATTGCAAGTCGAACGCCGTCGCGGATGATTCCATCTGCGTTCTCAAGCTCAAAGAACCGGTCGAGTGGGGCGCGCTCGACGCCGAGCCCGTGAGCGTCGTCATCCTGCTGGCGATGCGGGAGTCGGACGCGACCGCCAACCGGCACATGCAAGTCTTCGCCCGGCTGGCGCGCAAGCTCATGGACGAGGATTTCCGCGAGCGACTGCTGAGCGCTGAGGACGCGGCATCCGTGTTAACGCATCTGGCAAGTGAGTTGGAGATCGCGTTGTGAGTAATCGCTTGGGCGACGCAATATCAAGTGATCGGTGGCGAGCAAGCGACAAGCTCTGAGCGGAGGAAGAATCATGTTACGAAACGCAAAACGTCTGCCCGCGCTGCTGCTGGCGCACCTGCTCATCCTTAACTGCACATTCGCGCAGACTGTCGCGCCGCCCCTGCCTGATCTGACCAGAGAGCCGACGCTCTACGTCGTCGGCTACGCGCACCTCGACACCGAGTGGCGTTGGGAGTACCCGCAGACCATTGGCGAGTTCTTGCCGAAGACCATGCACGACAACTTCGCGCTCTTCGAGAAGTACCCGCACTACGTTTTTAACTTTTCGGGCGCGAACCGCTACCGCATGATGAAGGAGTATTACCCGGCGGACTACGCGCGTCTCAAGTCTTACGTCGCCGCGGGTCGCTGGTTTCCCGCCGGGTCTTCGATGGAAGAAGGCGACGTCAACTCGCCTTCGGCAGAGTCGATCATAC
>JAVXVR010000607.1:0-3183 GCA_032230165.1 Acidobacteriota bacterium
CGCCTGCGCGAAACCCGATTCGTTCGTCGTGAGTCCGATTTGCCGAGCCGTCGAGAGCAATTCCTCGCGCAACGCGCCCGCGTCTGCGGGACGCTCGTCTGGCTTTTTAGCGAGCGCGTGGAGGACGACTGCCTCCATCTCCGCGGGGAGCGTCGGCGCAAGCTCGCGCGGCGGTCGCGGCGGCTTCGACGAGTGTTGCAGGGCGACGGCGAGCGGCGACGCGCCGTTGAAGGGCGTCTCGCCAGTGAACATCTCGTAGAGGATGATGCCGAGGCTATAGACGTCGGAAGCGGGAGTCAGATGTTCGCCGTCGCACTGTTCGGGCGACATGTAGCGCGGCGTGCCGATCATGACGCCGGTCTGCGTCAAATTTTTCGCGTCCGAATCGTCGAGACTGTCGGCGGCGAGCTTGGCGATGCCGAAGTCGAGCACCTTGACGACGGGCGGCAGACCTTTACGCTGCACGACGAAGATGTTGCCGGGCTTCAAGTCGCGATGGATGACGCCGCCCTCGTGCGCCGCTTCGACCGCCGCCGCGATCTGCGACATAAGCCCGACCGCGCGCTCGACCGGCATGGGCGCTTCCTCAGTCATCACATCGCGGAGCGTGCTCCCTTCGAGCAGCTCCATGACGATATAGACGTAGCCATCCGCAGTGCGCCCGAAGTCTGTGACGGCGACGGCGTTCGGATGCTGGAGTCGTCCGGCGGCGCGCGCCTCGCGCCGGAAGCGTTGCTGCGCCGAGTCGTCTTCGACGAAGCGCGGATGCAAGACTTTGAGCGCGACGGGGCGATCAATCAGAAGATGTGTGGCGCGATAAACCGTCCCCATGCCGCCCTCGCCGAGCCTTTCATCCAGACGATACTTCTCGTCGAGGATGCGACCGATGAGCGGATCGCGCGCGACGTAATCCATGATCGTCTGATCCGCACGCAGCGGCGTCCCGTCCTCCGGGCAAGACGTGATGCCCTGAGCGTAATGACGACCACATTGGGAACAATGGAGCATAAGAGCCGTGACAAGTGACGAGTGACAAGTAACAAGCAAAACCTCTTGCCTGTCACTTGCCACTGTTAACCGTTTACTTGCTTCTATTGTCCCGTTTCCCGTGGGAAATGTACAGCAAAGGGAAAGTATGAAGTGGAACGATGAACGCGGAAGTGAAGGCATTTGCTTTAACTTCCGCGTTCATCGTTCCGACTTCATTGTTTCTTTCAGTCGTCTCCGGCGACGCCGATGCGCTCAGGTGCGGAGGTTTCGGTCTTGGGCTCGCTGGCGACGGAGGCTTCGTTGCGGAGCCGGTTCTCTAGAGCGGCGCGGATGAAGGAGGCAAAGAGCGGGTGCGCCGCGAGCGGCTTGGACTTGTATTCGGGGTGGAACTGGCACCCCAAGAACCACGGGTGAGCCTCGCGCGGCAGCTCGACCATCTCGACGAACTTGCCGTCGGGCGACTCGCCGCTAAAGACCAGACCCGCGCTCTCCAAGACTTCGCGGAATTCCGGGTTGAACTCGAAGCGGTGTCGGTGACGTTCGCCGATCTCCGCCGCACCATTGTAAACCTCGCGCGCGAGACTGTCGGGCGCAAGCCGACATGCCCAAGAGCCGAGACGCATCGTCCCGCCCAGCTCTTCGACGCCCACGAGATCGCGCAGCTTGAAGATGACGGGGTGCGGCGTTTCGGCGTCGAATTCGGTCGAGTCGGCGTTGGTGAGTCCGCAGACAGAGCGCGCGTATTCGATGGTCGCGGTCTGCATGCCAAGGCAGATGCCGAAGTAGGGCGTGCGGCTTTTGCGCGCGTAGGTGATGGCGCGGATCATCCCTGCGACGCCGCGCCGACCGAAGCCGCCGGGCACGAGGATGGCGTCGAAGTCGCGCAGGCGATCCTCGAAAGTGTCGTCCATCAACTCTTCCGACTCGACCCAGCGCACGTTAACTCTCACGTTGTTCGCCACGCCGCCGTGCGTCAGAGCTTCGCGCAGAGACTTGTAAGAGTCTTCCAGCTCGACGTACTTGCCGACGATGCCGATGGTCACTTCACCCGCCGCCGGATCGCGCACCGTCGCGACCAGCTCACGCCACTGCGAGAGGTCTGCGCGCGGCGCACGCTCTTCCAGTTGCAACTTTTCGATGACGAGATCGTCCAAGCCCTGCTCGTGCAGTGCGAGCGGGACTTGATAGATGGTGTCCACGTCCTCGGCGGTGATGACGGCGCGGTCGTCCACGTTGCAGAAGAGCGCGATCTTCGAGCGCAGGTCGCGCGAGAGGCGTCGGTCGCAGCGACAGAGCAGGATGTCCGCGCCGATGCCAATCGCGCGCAGCTCACGGACGGAGTGCTGCGTCGGCTTCGTCTTGAGTTCACCGGCGGCGGCGATGTAAGGGACGAGCGTGAGGTGTATGAAGACCGCGCCGCCATGCCCCTCTTCGTTGCCCATCTGGCGTATGGCTTCGAGGAACGGCAGGGATTCGATGTCGCCGACCGTGCCGCCGATCTCGACGATGACGATGTCCGGGTCATCGTTCTCCGCCACGGCACGCACAGCCTTTTTGATCTCGTCTGTAATGTGCGGGATGACCTGTATGGTCTTGCCGAGGTAGTCGCCCCGGCGCTCCTTCTCGATGACGGAGAGATAAATCCGTCCGGTCGTCCAGTTGTTCAACTGCGAAAGTTTCGCGTTGGTGAAGCGCTCGTAGTGTCCGAGGTCGAGATCGGTCTCCGCGCCGTCGTCCGTGACGAAGACTTCGCCGTGCTGGAAGGGCGACATCGTGCCGGGATCGACGTTGATGTACGGGTCGAGCTTGATGAGCGCGACCGACAAGCCCCGCGCTTCGAGCAGGCAACCGATGGAAGAAGCCGCGAGCCCTTTGCCGAGACTCGACACCACGCCGCCCGTGACGAAAATATATTTAGGCACCACCACTCTCCTCGCGCCCCGATGCGCTCAAATCTTTGTCGTCTCTATCCGAACCGCTCGGATCAACTTCGATGTTGTCGTCCGCTGCTTCTTCGCCGTCGCCCTCGCCGGGAACTCGTTTCTTGTTGTAATAGCCGTGCCGCAAGTCCTGCTGTACTTCTATCGCTTTAGCTGCCTTCGGATTCAAGAGCAGTTGCAGTCCGAACATCCCCGCGCGCGTGTAGCCGCCTTCCCTCGCCCTCTTCTCAAACTCCTCGACGGAAATCTTCTT
>JAVXVR010000640.1:0-3929 GCA_032230165.1 Acidobacteriota bacterium
CGCGACCGATGTGGGCGCGACGCGAAACTCTACGCGCTCGACGGCGGCGCGAACGGCAGATTCGCACGCGACGGACGCGCACGCGATCTCTACCACCTCACGCCAACGCGGTGCGCGTAGCGTCGAAACGGTGTCTGATTCTTTACGAAGCTCGGAGGGGAAGGCTGGCTCAGCCGATACAAGTTCAAAGACCGCGCGCGACGACGCGACGCGCCCCGGACGCGACTCTCAGGACATCAAGGCAACAGGTGGCAAGAGCGAGCGCGAAGGCTCTGCTCCTCTCGCCGCGGAGTTAGCGCGTTCTGCCACCGCGAGGATCGAGGACAACACAGTCGCCTCCGAGATCGGCGCGCAGCACGCGCAGACGGACGCTGATGCTCTCGAAGTGAAGGAGCAGCGCGAGACGAGTCTCGCGGTCGCGTCCGCGCCTCAAGTGGCGGCGCAGGAGAGCGACGCGCGCGAGTCGTGGGAGGCGAGCGAGTTCGAGGCGCAGATCGAGACGCGCTTCGGCGGCCTGTTCTTCCTCATCAACCTCGCGCTGTTCTTAGACCTGTACGGAGACTTCACCGCGCCCAACGCGCCGTGCTTGCCGCTTCCCGTCTGGGACTTCGTCGCGCTCGTCGGTCGCGAGCTGGCGGGCGCGCGCGTCGAATCCGATCCGCTCTGGTCTCTGCTCGCGCGCCTCGCGGGTCGCGCGGGCGGCGTCGAGCCGGGCGAGGGCTTCGAGCCCGCAGACGTGTGGCATGTGAGCGTCGAGTGGTTGAAGACTTTTCCGACCGCAGGTGTCTGGCTCTGGTCGGCGGCGGGGGGACGCCTGCGCGTGCGCCACCCCGCCGGTTTTTTCGTCATCGACGCCGTGCTCGAACGAGACGGCACGCAGAGACAACTTGCGCGCGAGATGCGACCGTACCTTGAAGCTTGCCCCGGCGTCCGCCTCCGCCGCGTCGCGAAACATTTCCGGGTGCGAGGTCACAACGCGCGCGAGCGTTGGCTCACGCGTTTGACGGAGTACGTACGCGCAAGACTCTTCCGCGCGCTCGGCGTCGGCGAGAGTCGAGAGCTTTCGCATCTCGTCTGCGAGCGGCGCGCGCGCGTCTTCGTGACGGCGGCGCACTTGGATGTCGTGATGCGACTCGTGGAGCTTCCCGTCGCGGTTCGCTTCGCGGGACTCGACCGCGATCCCGGCTGGCTGCCCGTTGCAGGTCGTCACGTCGCTTTTCATTTCGAGTGATCGCGCGAGAGCGATCAATCAACGCTGAGCATTTCGGATCAGTTTCGTGTAGAGGTTTCAGACGAAGATGTCGCACACGCCTTTCGATGATCTGCCGCGCACGCCGAGCGAGCACTTCCGGCTCTACTTCTTCGCCGCCGTCGCACGCGTGCTTGAAGGGCTCGCGCACTCGTTCGGCTCGCACGAGGCGGCGGTCGAACACTTTCCATTCCTCGCGGGCTACCGCGACGAGCTGGCGGGGCGTGTCCCTGCGGACTCGAACGCGCGCGCGACGCGAGATTGGTGGCAACGCGCGACGAGCGAGTGGGAGAGAACCGCGAAAGATCACCTGCCTCTGCGCGCTCTGCGCGAGACGGCTGGGCTCGACGATGATTGCCTGACCATGCTTGCCTGTGCCGGACTCGTCGAAGAGGATGCGCGCTTCGGTTCAGTCTTCGAGGCAGCGCAGGAGTCGCCCGGACAGCGCAGACCAAACGCGGGTCTGCTCGGCGCATGGTGGCGCGACGGGGAAGGGGGCGACGCAGCGCGCGCGAATCTGCGACGTTTACAGTCGTGTGGGCTTGTGCATGTCGTCAACCACGAAGCGCCGCGCGCCGAGTGGTCTCTGCAAGTTCCGCCCGCGCTCTGGGATTTGCTGCGCGGCGACGCGGCGGAAGAGATCGCGCCGTGGGCGCGCTACCGTGCGCCGTGCGCGCTCGCAGAACTCGACTCGCTCATCCTCCCGCGCACGCTCGCCGCGCAGCTCGCGCAAGTGCCCGCGCTGCTCGCTTCCGGCGAGGCGCAGGCGATCATCCTGCGCGGTCACCGCCATAACGGGAGACGCACGGTCGCCGGGGCAATCGCGCGCTCTCTCGGCAAAGGCTTGCTCGAAATCGACGCGCGGGGTGCGGGAGTTGGAGTTGCACAAATAGACGAAGAGAAGTGGCGTCTCGCCGGCGCGCTCGCGGCATGTCTGAACGCGCTGCCCGTCGCCGAGTTTGATCTCGCGCCGGGCGAGACGTTGACACTGCCGCCGCTTGCGTGTCGCACGGAAGCGGTTGCCGTCGCGCTCGGCAGGCAGGGAGGCGTCAGCGGCGAAGGGGTCGAGCGCGCGCTCACGCTCACGTTCGAGATGCCCGCGCGCGGCGAGCGACGCGAGCACTGGCGTCAGTCGCTCGGCGCGCGCGCGTGCGATAACCTCGAAGAGATCAGTGAAAGTTTCCGCCTCACGGGCGGCAACATCCGTCGCGCGGCACGCCTCGCGTGCGTCTACAGCGCGTTAGAGCGGCGCGACGACGTTCGACTCTGCGATGTGCGGCAGGCGACGCGCGCGCTCAGCCGCGAGACTCTGGAGACGCTCGCCGCGCGCGTCGAAACCGAGGGCGACTGGTCGCACCTCGCCGTCTGCGCGGACACGCTCGAAGAGCTGCGCGATCTCGAAAGCCGCTGTCGCAATCGCGAGCACCTGCCACGCGAAGTCGGCGCGTGTCTCGGCGCGCAGATGAACCACGGCGTGCGCGCGCTCTTTAGCGGCGTGAGTGGCACTGGGAAGACTCTGGCGGCGCGCCTGCTCGCCGCGAGCCTCGGGAAAGATTTGTACCGGCTCGATCTCTCGACGGTCGTCAACAAGTACATTGGCGAGACGGAGAAGAATCTGAATCAGGTCTTCGCGCGCGCCGAAGAGCTTGACGTGATCCTCCTGCTCGACGAGGGCGACGCCCTGCTCACACAGCGCACGGACGTTTCCAACGCCAACGACCGCTACGCCAACCTCGAAACCAACTACCTGCTCCAACGCCTCGAATCCTACGAAGGCATCCTCGTCGTCACGACCAACGCGAGCGACCGGATCGACGCGGCGTTCCAGCGCCGCATGGACGTGCGCGTCAACTTCAACGCGCCCGACGCCGCGGAGCGTTGGTCAATCTGGCAGTTGCACCTGCCTGCGGCGCACGAGGTCTCTCGCGCGCTGTTGGATGAAGTGGCGCGGCGCTGCGAGCTGACGGGCGGGCAGATTCGCAACGCCGTGCTGCACGCCGCCGCGCTCGCGCTCGAAGATGGAGGCGTGGTGGCGGACGAGCATTTGGAAGCGGCGGTGCGACGCGAGTACCGCAAGTCGGGCGCGGTCTGCCCGCTGCGCGACGTGAATCTGACTTCGCGCGCGCGCGCCAGTCGCTGGTGACGGCGCGACGCGCACTACAGCGACGTGCGCGCCGCGCCACACGCGCGAACCGGCCAGATAGTTTATGTCCACACCGATGCGTGCAGCCCGCACGCAGACATCAACGCAGGCGACTCCTTCGATCGCCACGCTCCCCGCGGCGGCGCGCACCGCCACGCCCGCCCGCGCGCTGACGCCCGCCCCACCGGCTCTACGTCTGGGCATCGCCCCGGCAGCGGGTCGCGGCGCACGAGCAGAAGGGGTGGCGCAACTCGTCAGCTCTCCGGGCGGGGGCGACCCCCTGCCCGCACAAGTGCGCGAGGCGCTGGAGACTGGTCTGGGAGCAGATTTGAAGGCGGTGCGCGTCCATACGGACGCGCGTGCCGAAGCGGCGGCTGCCGCCTTGCCCGCGCGCGCCTTCACCTACGGCACACACATCTTCCTCGGTGCGGGCGCGCGCCCGACAGACCTCGGCTTGATGGCGCACGAGGCGGCTCACGTCGTACAACAGGGGGGCGCGCCCGTGCTGCAAAAGGCGGCAGAGGGCGAGGGCGACGC
>JAVXVR010000155.1:0-5096 GCA_032230165.1 Acidobacteriota bacterium
GACGCAAGGGCGGCGGGGCGAAGGGCGGCAGCAAATCGCGCGGCACGGCTGCCGGAGCGACGCGCAGCGCGGCGAAGTCAGCGTCGAAGGCTGTGAAGTCTGCGGCGAAGGTTGCGGGGCGCGCGACGAAAGCCGTCTCGCAGAGTGCGAGCCGCGCGGCGGGCGGGGCGCGCGGAGGCGCGAAGAAGTCTGCGGGCGGCGGCAAGAAGGGCGGCGCGAAGAAAGCCTCCGGCGGAGGACGCGGCGGCGCACGAAAGAAGTAGTCGGTTAAAAGAGGTACTTGAGAGACGGCGGGACTGTGCATGAATCGCAGCCCCGCCGTTTTCTTTCCAAGGGTGTGGGGTGCGTGGTGATAAAACCACGCACTTAGTCTTCGTCGCGCGGTTGGGCGTCCGCTCGTGTGGTCGCGTCGGTGTTCTCGCTGTCGCGTAAGAGCCCGCGCTCGCGGTAGAGTCGCAGCTTGTTGTGAAGCGTCTTGAGGCTGATCTGTAGAAGCTCTGCGGCGCGCGTCTTGTTGTTGTCGGTCTTCTGGAGCGTGCGCAGGATCATGCGGCGCTCAACCTCTTCGAGCGGCGTGCCGATGGGGAGCGTCAGTGTGTCTTCGCTACGGGCGTGCGCCCGCTGGTCGAGCGGGTAGGGCGCGATGTGGTGTCGCTCGATCTGGCTGCCGGAGCAGATGATGACGGCGCGCTCGATGACGTTGCGCAACTCGCGGACGTTGCCGGGGAAGTGATGCGCACGCAAGACCTCAAGCGCGGCGGGGCTCAGCCGCCGGGCAGGTCGCCCGTGCCGCTCGGCGAGCGTCGTAATGAGGCTTTCGGCGAGCAACGGCAAATCTTCTTTGCGCTGTCGCAGGGGCGGCAGATCGATGGTGATGACGTTGAGCCGGTAGAGCAAGTCTTCGCGAAACGCGCCCGCGCGCACGGCTTCGTGCGGATCGCGATTGGTCGCGGCGAGCACGCGCACGTCCACGGGAATCTCCTGCGAGCCGCCCAGCCGGCGCACCGTGCGCTCTTCGAGCACGCGCAAAAGTTTCGCTTGCAAGAGCGGCGGCATCTCCGCGATCTCGTCGAGCAGAAGCGTGCCGCGGTTCGCCATCTCGAAGCAGCCCTGCCGACGCGCCGTCGCGCCGGTAAACGAGCCGCGCTCGTGCCCGAACAGTTCCGACTCCATCAGCGTCTCCGGGATCGCCGAGCAGTTGATGGCGACAAACTCCGCGTCGCGTCGCGGGCTCAACTCGTGGATGGTGCGCGCGACCATCTCTTTGCCCGTGCCCGACTCGCCCGTGATGAGCACAGAGGCTGATGACGGCGCGACCTGTTCGACGAGCGTGTAGACCTTTTGCATCGGCGACGACATGCCGATGAGCTTGCCGAACGAGACGCGCGCCCCCGCGCCCGCCGCGCCGCCCCGTCGCGCGTGCGACTCTTCGACCGCGCGCCCGACCGCCGCGCAGAGCTTCGCGTTGTCAATCGGCTTCTCGAAATAGTCGAGCGCGCCCTCGTCGCGCACGGCGCGCAAGGCGGATTCGATTGAGCCGCCACCCGACATCAGGATGACGCAGACTTCCGGGTGACGCGCGCGCAGCTCCTTGAGCAGGGCGAGCCCGCCCAAGCCCGGCATCAACACGTCGGCGACGACGACCGCCGGACGAAACTCCTCGACGCGCGCGAGCCCCGCCGTGCCGTCCGTCGCCGCGTCGGTCTCGAAGCCGCAATCGTCGAGCAGCTCGCGCACGGTAGCGCACACCGCCGGATCGTCATCA
Source organism: Acidobacteriota bacterium (assembly GCA_032230165.1). Lineage (GTDB taxonomy): Bacteria > Acidobacteriota > Blastocatellia > Pyrinomonadales > Pyrinomonadaceae > JAIVGV01. The sequence continues at coordinate 1,766 of JAVXVR010000155.1, forward strand.
ACCACGAGCACACGCCCTTGAGCCATGCCTTGAAGTTTATCACACGCGACGCGCGAAAGATTCGGCGATGGCGCGAGCGAGCGCGTGGGCGGTGAACTGTGCGGGCTGGATGTGGACGCGCAAGCCATACTCGGCGGCGGTCTCGGCGGTCACGTTGCCGATGCAGGCGACTTTGACGCCGGAGAGGAGCGGTTGGAGATCGTTCGTGTCGAAGAGGTGCGCGAAGTTGCGCACGGTCGAAGCGCTCGTGAAGGTGATGCAGTCAACCGCGCCGCCGACGAGCATCGCCTCGACGCGCGCACGCTCGGTCGTCTGCGCCGCGACGGTGCGATAGGCAGGGACGACATCAACGCGCGCGCCCGCGCCTTCGAGCGCGCGCGGCAGATAATCGCGCGCGACCGCCGCGCGCGGGATGAGAAAGTTCAGACGGTGGAGATGCTCTTCGCCACCGAGGTAACCTGCGAGCGCGGCGAAGACGCCCTCCGCCTTGAACTCTTGCGGCACTACATCAACATGCACGCGCGCATCGCTCAGACGATCCGCCGTCGCGCTGCCGACAGCGCAGACGCGCAGGTCGTCCAGCTCGCTCACGTCGTGACCGCGCGACTCCAAACGGCGCATGAAGAACTCGACGCCGTTTGTGCTCGTGAAGACAAGCCAGTCATAGCCGAAAAGATTTTCAATCGCCTCGTCGAGCAGCGCGTAGGATTCCGGCTCGACGATCTCGATGGTCGGGCACGAGACGACGCGCGCGCCATAGCCTGCCAACTCAGCGGCGAACTCTGCCGACTGCGACAGAGCGCGCGTGATCATGACGGTGCGACCTTCGAGCGCGCGCGATTCAGTTAGGCGTTTTTCCGAGGACATCGATCAACTTATCGGGAGTTGTAGGGGCAGGGCTTGTCCCTGCCCGCGAGCGAACGCGAGGTCGCTCAAGCGATCCGCGCTCATACGATATTGAATGGTCGTGCATTTTGATTCGCGCATTCGCGCGGCGGGCAGGGGCAAGCCCTACCCCTACGATCATTCACACCGGCTCACCCCATCACATCGGCGAGCAGTTTGTCCGCACCGCGCTCACGCAGCCGCGCGGCGAGTAGCTCGCCCGCGCGTGCGGCGTGCACGGCGTCGTCTTCAATCGCGTCGCGTATGATCTTCCCTTCGCCCGCGACGAGAGCTTCGAGGCGCAGGCGCGCATCGGTCGTCGTGGCGTGTGCGGCGATGGGCACCTGGCAGCCACCGCCGAGCGCGAAGAGCAGCGCGCGTTCCGCCGTGCAGGCGGCGCGTGTGGGCGCGTGTTCGAGGAGCGCGACGAGTTCGTTTGTCGCCCGATCAGCCGCGCGCGTCTCGATGCCGAGCGCGCCCTGACCGACGGCAGGCAGCATCTCCAAGGGGTCAATCGCCGCGCTGATGCGTTCGTTGAACCCGAGGCGGCGCAAGCCTGCTGAGGCAAGGACGATGGCGTCGTACCAACCTGCGTCGAGCTTGCGCAGGCGTGTATCCACGTTGCCGCGCAGGTCTTTGATCTCGATGTCTGGGCGCAGGAATTTGAGCTGCGCCTGCCGGCGCAGGCTCGACGTGCCGACGATTGCGCCTTCGCCGAGTGACTTGATGGAAATGGACGCGCCTACACGGTCGGCGGGAAGCACGAGCGCGTCGCGCGCGTCTTCGCGCTCGGTGATGGCGGCGACGTGGAGCCCTTCGGGCAGAGTCGTCGGCAAGTCTTTGAGCGAATGAACGGCGATGTCGATGCGCTCGGCGAGCAGAGCCTCTTCGAGTTCTTTGGTGAAGACGCCCTTGCCGCCGATAACGGCGAGCGGTACGTCGCGCATCACGTCGCCCGTCGTCTTGATGATCTCAATCGAGACCTGCGCGCCGGGTCGCAAGTGTTCGAGGCTCGTCTTAACCCACTCCGCTTGCCACAGCGCGAGCCGCGAGCCACGCGAGCCGATGATGAAAGTGTCTTTCATTGTCCGTTGTCAGTAGTCCGTAGTCAGTTGTTTTGAGCATCGTCCGCACTCGAATGTCTTCGATCAGCGTCCCGGTTGTGCGCACGAACAACGGACAACTGACCACTGACGACGGACAGCTATTCATCAAGCTTGAAACTCTCGCGCCAAGCCTGCACGTCGTCTTCTTGCCCGGCGTCGTGCGCGCGGCGCAGGCGAGCGATGACAGGGTGCGCGATCTTGTTGACGGTCGAGCCGAGCAGGTTTTCGATGGCGCGTTCCTGTTCGGGCGTGAGCGCGCCGAGACGGTTGCGCTGGCGTTTGAATTCGTCGCGCGCGATCTCGTGCAGACGCTCGCGCACGGCGGCGACCGTGGGTCCGATGTCGAGCGAGCGCAGCGCCTGCTGGAACTGCATCACCTCGCTCTCGACGATCAACTCGGCGCGCTCAGCCTCGCGCTCGCGCTCGCGTATGTTCGAGGCGATGACGGCTTCCAGATCGTCTATGTCGAAGACGAAGAGGTTATTGATCTCGCCGACCTTCGGGTCAACGTTGCGCGGCACGCTGATGTCTATGTAGAAGGCGGGTCGGTTGCGCCGCTCATCCAGAGCCGCGCGCGCCATCTGCGGCGTGATGACGTACTCGCTCGCGGCGGTCGAGCAGATAACGACATCCGCCTCGGCGAGTCGCGCGGGCAGCTCATCGAAGTCAACAGCCTCGCCGGAGAATTTCGCGGCGAGCGCATGAGCCGTCTCAAACGTGCGATTGGCGACGAGGATACGCGATGCGCCCGCGCTCGCCAGATGCTGCGCGGCGAGTTCAGCCATCTCGCCCGCGCCGACGAGCATGACGGTCGCGCCCTTGAGCGTGCCGAAGATTTTCTTGCCCAGCTCGACCGCCGTGTAGCTGATCGAGACCGCCGAAGCGGCGATGCCGGTCTCGTTCCTCACGCGCTTGGCGACGTGCAGCGCGTGGTGGACGAGCTTGTGCAGGATGCGCCCCGCCGTGCCCGCCTCGACGGCGAGCGAGTAGGAGTGGCGCACCTGACCGATGACCTGCGGCTCGCCGACGACCATCGAGTCGAGCGAAGAGGTGACGCGAAAGACGTGGCGCACCGCCTCGTCGCCAACGTGCGTGTAAAGGTGCTCGCGAAAAATATCCTGCGGGATGCTCCTGATCCGGCTCAAAAACTCGCTCACGTGCGATGCGGCGGCAAACCCTTCGAGGCTGGCGGTCGTCGCCAACACCTCGACGCGGTTGCAGGTCGAGACGATCAAGCCCTCGCTGATCGCCGTGCCGTCCACGAGCGCGTGCAGACTCTCCGCGCAGGCATCATCGGTGAACGCGAGTCGCTCGCGCACCTCGACCGGCGCGGTCTTGTG
>JAVXVR010000167.1:0-4656 GCA_032230165.1 Acidobacteriota bacterium
TTGGGAGCACACACGTCGTCCGCTTCGAGCGCGTGGGACCGAAGGTGTTGCTGGTCGAGCCGAACCAACGCTACCGCGCTCGTTCAAATGATGCGAACGAACGTCGCGCCGTCGAAGAGTCGTTCGCCACCTCCGTGCTCTGGGGCTTCACGATCGAAGCGGCGGAAAATGATCGCGTGTTAGTTGACGCCACTTCGTTCTTCATGCGCGACGCGCACGGCGTCACAGACGCCTTGCGTCAAGCTCAACAAGGCGGCTTCTCGCTCGACCAGTCGCGCAGCACGATCTACCTGCCGCGCACGAAGAACTTCCCGCTCAACACGGAAGTCGAGGCGATGCTCACCTTCAACTCTAGTGATCCCGGCGGGCTCGTGCGGCAGACGACGCCCAACCCCCAGAACCTGACCGTGCGCGAACACCACTCGCTCGTGCAACTGCCCGACGATAATTACCGCCCGCGCCGCTACGACCCGCGCGTCGGCAACATCCACATAGAGTTCTACGATTACGCCACTCCGATTACTGAACCCATCGAGCAACGCTGGATCATCCGTCATCGTCTCGTCAAACGTGACCCGACGGCGGCAGTCTCAGAGCCCGTCAAGCCGATCATCTACTACGTCGATCCCGGTGCGCCCGAACCGATCAGAAGCGCGCTCGTTGAAGGCGCGTCGTGGTGGAATGAGGCGTTCGAGGCTGCCGGGTTTAAGAACGCTTTTCAGGTGAAGGTGCTGCCCCCAGACGCCGACCCGATGGACATCCGCTACAACATGATCAACTGGGTGCACCGCTCGACGCGCGGCTGGTCTATCGGCGACAACGTCAACGACCCGCGCACCGGCGAGATCATCAAAGGCAACGTCACGCTCGGTAGTTTACGCATACGTCAAGACTACATGCTCGGCAGCGGTCTCATCCCGCCGTTCGGCGAAGATTCGACGCGCGGCGGCAATCGCTTCGATCTCCTGCGCGGCGGCTCTTGCGACTTCGGCGCAACGCTCGACGACGACTATTTAGCCGCGCTCGACCCCAGCACGGACGCCGCGCAGATGGCGCTCGCGCGCATACGACAGCTCGCCGCGCACGAGGTCGGGCACACGCTCGGACTCGAACACAACTTCGCCGCCTCGACCTACGCCGGGCGCGCGTCCGTGATGGACTATCCCGCGCCACTCGTCGAGATCAAAAACGGCAAGCTCGATCTCTCGAACGCCTACGCGCGCGGCATCGGCGCATACGACAAGTTCGCCATCACCTACGCCTACGCGCAGTTCCCCGCGGACGCGGACGAAAACGTCGCGTTGCAGCGCATCGTTGAGGACAATGTTGCGCACGGGATGCTCTTCTTAACCGATCAGGACGCACGCCCGTCCGGCGGGGCGAACCCGCTCGCGAGTCTGTGGGACAACGGCGATGACGCGGTTGCGATGCTGCGCCACGAGATGGAGGTGCGCCGCATCGGTCTCTCCCAGTTCGGTCTCGGCAACATCCCCACGGGCACGCCGCTCTCGCTCCTCGAAGCGAAACTCCTGCCGCTCTACCTGCACCATCGTTATCAACTGCAAGCCGCCGTCAAAACGGTCGGCGGGCTCTACTACACTTACTCCGTGAAGACGAGCGCGATGACTTACCTCGCCGGTCAGGTCAACAGCGCGAGCCCACACCCCGTGCAACAGATCATCCCCGCCGCGCACCAGCGCGACGCGCTCAATGCTGTGCTCGACACCATTCGCCCCGACGTGCTCGCGCTTCCCTCCCGCATACTCGATCTTATCCCGCCGCGCGCGCCCGGCTACGAGGGCAACACGATTGAACTATTCGCCAAGCGCACCGACCCGGCGTTCGATCCCGTCAACGTCGCGACTATCGCCGCAGACCTCGCCGTCTCCGCGCTCGTCGAGCCGCACCGCGCCGCACGCCTCATCGACTATCACTCGCGCAACACTGCCAACCCCGACTTCAAAGAAGTTTTAGACGCGCTCCTGCGCCGCACGTGGTACGAGCCTGCGCCGCGCGACGCGCAGCAAGCGACAATCGCGCGCGCCGTCCAGAGTCTCACCGTGACGCGACTGATGGACACGGCGGCGAACGACGCCGCGTCGCCGCTCGTACGCGCCGACGCCACGCAGGCGCTGCGCGAACTAGCCGAGCGTCTCAAAGCTCCCGCGCCAACTGCGCCGTCAGACAACGCGCACCGCCGCGCCGTGCTCGACGACATCGAACGCTTCCTCACGCGACCCGACGCGCCGCGCAAACGCACCGCGCCGCTGCCCGCGCCGCCGGGCGACCCCATCGGCGCGCAGCCACCGCCGGAATAATTCTCACGCTGGAGGCGCAAAGACGCGAAGAGGGCGCGAGGGATTTATCTCAATCCTTCGCGCCCTTTTTCTTGGCGTCTTTGCGCCTCCAGCGTGAAAATTTTTATCACCGGAGTGCTCACGCCCGCGCGCTTCATTTTCTTTTCGGCAGCGGCAAGAGCATCGAGACCTCGCGGCGGTAGTTCGTGTAGTCCTCGCTGTGGGAACTCATCAGATCGCGCTCTTCGATCTGGATCGCGATGAGGATGTAGGCGGTCGTGGCGACGGCGAACAGGAGGTGACCGACCGTCATGCGCGGCGTCGCCCAGAAGGCGATGATGAAGCCGAGCATGATCGGGTGGCGCACGAGCTTGTAGAACCCGATTGTCCTGAAACCCAGTTCCGCGTACTCCTCGCCGCGCCGGTACAGGTTAACCTGTCGCAGCCCGAAGAGATCGAAGTGATTGATCATCGTCGTGGACAGCAGCACGGTGAGCCAGCCCAACACGAAGAGCGCCCACAAAAAGAGTTGTCCCGTCGAGTTCTCCACGCTCCAGACAACGCCTCGCATCGGTCGCCACTGCCAGAACAGGAGGAGCAGCGCGAGGCTCGCGAGCAGCACGTAGGTGCTGCGCTCGACCGCCTGCGGAACGTACCGCGTCCACCAGCGTTTGAATGCGGGTCGCGCCATCACGCTGTGCTGGACGGCGAAGAGACCGAGCAGCGCGAGGTTGATGACGAGCGACGTGGTGAAGTCGCCCGCCGCGCCGGAGTCGATCGTCTTCGGCACGATGTTCGGCACGAAGAGATTGCCGACGAAGCAGATGGCGTAGAGGAACGTGACGAAGAAGATCAGGTAACTCACCACCCCGTAAACGAAAGCCAGAGTGCGACTCATGACGTTTCTCTCCTTGCGTGTGTAGTGGTTTTGAAAGCCCAAGCCCTCTGCTCGATGGCGTCAGAATTTTTATCTCGGAACTTCGACCGTCTGCAAAATATCGGTGATGACCGACTCCGGCGTCGCGCCGTCCAACTCCGCCTCGGCGCGAAGCCGCAAACGATGACGCAAGACGGGGCGCGCGATGTCGCGCACGTCGTCGGGCGTGGTGAACTCGCGACCGCGCATCGCGGCGAGCGCCTTCGCGCACAAAAGCATCGCGACGGACGCGCGCGGGCTCGCGCCGTAGGCGATTGCCGGGTGTTCGCGCGTGCGGCGCACGATCTGCACGACGTAAGCTCGCACGCCCGGCTCCATGCGCGCGCGTCGGATTTCGGCGCGACATTGCGGGATGGCGTTTGCATCGGTCAGAGGTCGGATGTCGATCAGCTCAAGGCGTCGCGAGTTGAAGCCCTCGTCCCAGTTGGCGACGACGCGCGCCTCGTCTTCGGCGGTCGGATAGTCGATCAAAATTTTCAGCAGGAAGCGGTCGAGCTGCGCTTCCGGCAGAGGGTATGTGCCTTCGTACTCGATAGGGTTCTCCGTGGCGAGCACGGTGAAAAGCGGCGAGAGTGGATGCAACTCTCCGTCAATCGTCACCTGACGCTCCTCCATCGCCTCCAGAAGCGCGGCTTGGGTTTTGGGCGGCGTGCGATTGATCTCGTCTGCGAGCAAGATGTCCGTGAAGATCGCGCCGCGTCGCAGACTGAAAGTCGAGTTGGCGACGTTGAAGACGTTCGTGCCCGTGATGTCGGACGGCATCAGGTCGGGCGTGAACTGGATGCGCCCGAACTCCGCGCCGATGATGCGTGCGAGCGTCTTGACCATCAGAGTCTTCGCCGTCCCCGGCACGCCCTCGATGAGCGCATGTCCCTCGGCTAAGAGCGCGACCAAGACCTGCTCGACCACCGCGTCCTGCCCGACGATGATCTTGCGCAGCTCGCCAGTGATGTGTTCGACGGTTGTGGCGACGTTTTGCGGCATTCTATTTTGAGACTCCGATTTTAGTGATTACATTCGCCGTAGCTTCCGCAGCCTCCGCCTCTTGTCGGTCCGGCTGCTAAAAACCTTGCTTTCCGATTGACCCTGAGCCGTGCGAAAGTTTCCTTCCTCACTAGGTAAAGACACTCTCCAGCGACGACGTTGTAGTAATGTTCACCCAACCTGCGAAAACCTGTTTGGCATTTCCTACTTATTTTTCCTTCAACGTTATGGAAGAAATACAAACTTGCAAACCGCACGCCGTCTGGATATTCGCCCCGATGCAAGAAAGCGTTCTCGTATTGATCCCAAAAATATTCAGTTGAGTTAGTTATCGCGCTGCCTGCGCCCGACATGACCAACGCTCCTTTCGGCTTAACCTTGTCTAAGCGCGCAAGCAGATTCTCGTATTCGAGTTTAGCGAGATAAGCCCGCGCCTTT
>JAVXVR010000262.1:0-3174 GCA_032230165.1 Acidobacteriota bacterium
CTTGAAAAGTTTGCGCCGCCACTCAAGAAAATCTTGGGTGACGGCGCTTCTTCTTTTCGCGCTGACGCGCTCACAGCGGGCAGGATGCCCGCGCTCCCAGGCGTCATTCCGAGAGATTGTAGCAAGCCATCTCGCTACCGTTGCGCACCAAGAGTCGCCCGTTGGCGAGGGCTGGGACGTTCCAGGTCTTCCCGCTCACGGCTTGGAAGCGCGCGACCTCTGTGTACTGCGCGGGGTCGGCTTTAACGAGCGCGACTTCACCCGACGAGCCGTCGGTCACGATGAGATGCCCGCTCGCGTATAAGACCTGCCCGTAGTTGTAGCGCCCGCCCTTCCACTTGCGCTCGCCCGTCGCAACGTCTATGCAGGTGAGCGTGCCCTCGTCCAAGCCATAGACGTAGCCGTTGTCATAGACGGGGCTGTTGAACTTCGTCTTGAGGTTGATGTTCTCCCACACCGCTTTCGCGTCGAAGCCCTTGCCCTGCGGCGTGAGTTCGACGAGCGTCGCGCCGTGCCCGTAGCCGGCGGAGAGGAAGACGCGGTTCTTCGCGACGACGAGCGGCTGCGCGACGTTGATGCCCATCTGCGTCGCCCACGGGTAAGACCACAAAAGCGATCCGTCCGAAGGATCGAGACCGACCAGACGACTCGACGTGACTGCGACGATCTGACGTTTGCCGCCGAGCGTCGCGAGCATCGGCGAGGTATAGCTCGCGCGGTCGTTCTGCGACGACCACACGCGCGCGCCCGTCAGCTTGTTGTAGGCGACGAAGCCCTTGCCGGATGTCCCGCCCGGCATGACGATCACTTTATCGTCAACGATCAAAGGCGACTCGGCAGTGCCCCACTGTAAATTCGACGCGCCGTTGTCGGAGAGAATATTTTTCTGCCAAACGACCTTCCCCGACTTCGCGTCGAGGCATTCAAGCTCGCCCTCCGCGCCGAGAGCGTAGACGCGCCCCTCATCCCACGTCGGCGTCGAGCGCGGACCATCGCCCGTATCATCCGGCGAGAACGCGCCGCCCCACGCGCGCGTCCACAGCTCGCGCCCGGTCTCGACTTGATACGCCGCGACCACTTCCTGCGTGCGCCGCTGCTCGATGGTGTAGGCGACTCCGTCAGCCACGACGAACGAAGAGAAGCCGTCGCCGACGGGCTGCTTCCAGATCGGCTTCAAAGCGCCCCAGCCGCTCGTCTTGATCGTGCGTTCCTCGTAGCGACCGTCGCGGTTTGGGCCGCGGAAGTTCGTCCAGTAGTTGCGCGCGGGCGTCGCGTCCGCCGCGTGATTCGCGTCAGACTTCGCCTGCGCCGCGTTCGTCGCGGGCGCGGCTGCGCCGTTGGCGGGCTGTTGCTGCGCGTTCGCGTTCGCGGCGTTCGGGTCGGTCGGGGCTTGCGCGGCGGCGGGCGCGGCTGCCTGCTCGACGGGCACGTTCGCGAACTGCTGACGCTGCGCCTCGCGCTGCCGTTCAAGCTCCGTGAAGTGCGACTGCTTATCGCCGTAGCGCATAAGCCTCCACCCGGCAAAGAGCAGTATCGCGCCGCCGAATATGACGACGCCGATCTTCAACACCTGCGAGCGATACCACGGAGTTTTATCTTGCGACTCGAACATCTTTAAGCCTCCTTCGGCAAAGCGGGACGACTAGAACATAGCACAACCCGCGTAGCGCGCGTCCCTTACGACCTTACGTTGCCGATGCAGTACAGGTTCTGATCGCCACGTATGAACAGCTTCTCGTCGGCGATTGCCGGAGACGAGTGGACGGGCTCACCGAGCGAGTTCGTGCCCAGAACCTCGTGTTTCGCTCCGGCTTTGACGACGAAGGTGTCGCCGTCTTCGCTCGTCAACAAAATTTTATCGCCAAACGCGACGGGCGACGCCATGAAGGTCGAGGGCACGGGCACGCGCCCGCCCTCGTACTTGACAGCTCCGGTCTTGGCGTCGAGACAGGTCAGGATGCCTTTGTCGTTCATCAAATACAGATAGCCTTGATAGAGAATCCCCGAAGGGACGTATGCCGTTCCCTTGTCGTAAGACCAGATGATGTCTGCCTTGTCTTTCAGCTCGCCGCTGCCGCCGAGCCGCATCGCCATCGTGATCTTTCTGGGGAAGCCCGCATAGACATAGACGTTCTCGCCGTCCGAGAGCGGCGAAGGGATGGCGTTGCTATTCACACCCTTCGCGTGCCACAGCTCTCTGCCCGTCGCTGGGTCATACGAGATGACAGACTCATTGCCGACTGTGATCAACTCCGTCCGCTTCGCTGTATGGACGATGATCGGCGTTGCCCAGCTCGCTTGAACCTTGCGCGCCGCGCGCCAGACCTCTTTGCCCGTGCGCTTGTCGAGCGCGACGATGAAGGAACTCTCGCCCGCTTCCGTGTCCGCCTGCACGATGAGCAAGTTTTCGTAGAGCACAGGCGACGTGCCCACGCCCATGCCGAGCGTGCCGAGCTTGCCCAAATCCTTCTTCCAAGCGAGCCGCCCCGCGAAGTCGTAGGCGTAGAGCCCTTCGGTGCCGAAGTAGGCATAGACCAGCTTGCCGTCGGTCGTCGGCGTCGGCGAGGCGTAGCTGCTGCGCCGGTGTCGGTTGTCGTAAGGCGTACCCGTGAACGCCGTGCGCTCCCACAAAATTTTTCCGGTGTCGCGGTCGAGGCAGAGCACCTTGAAGGTGTGCAGCTTGTCCGCGCCGACGCTGTCCGGATGCAGAAACTCTCCTCCCTCAATGACGTGCTTGACGGCGTGCGCGCCGGGGACGACCGCACCCTCGATTGCCGTCGTCAGGAAAACGCGCTTGCCCCAGATGATCGGCGACGAATGACCGCGCCCCGGAATCGGCGTCTTCCACAGCACGTTCTTCGTCGCGCTCCACTCTACGGGGACGCCCGTCTCGCGCGAGACGCCCTGCCCTTCGGGACCGCGCCACTGCGCCCAGTTCGCGCCCTTCGCCGCGACGCCCACGGTTGAATTGCTGACGACCGCGAGCGCCGCGACCAGACAGACGAGCAGCGCCGCGAGCGACGCCGCTAGTTGACGTTTCATTTTCTGATTCATTCCCTTCGAGAGTTTCTGAACCAGCGTGCCTGTTAGACGCGGCGACGCTGTGGTTTGTTCCATACTGTAGGGGCAGGGCTTGTCCCTGCCCGCCGCGCGTCAGCGCGAAAACGATCCGAT
>JAVXVR010000302.1:0-5319 GCA_032230165.1 Acidobacteriota bacterium
GACTTCATCGGCGCGTCGAGCGCCATCCCCGAAGATGTGAAGCTCCAGACCTCCTTCCAACTCAACCCGTGCCTCTGGAAGATGAACGAGTTTCGCCGCGCGCCCCGCGAGAACATCCTGCTCGGCGACTCGCGCATGATGTCGCTCCACTCCGAGCGGATCAAAGAGATCACCGGTGAGGACTTCTACAACTTCGCCTACGGCGGCGCGTCCCTGCGCGAGATCATCGATACCTTCTGGTTCGCCGCCGGGCGCGTCCCGCTCCGAAGGGTTTACGTCGGGCTCAACCTCACCGTCTACAACGACTACAACTACACGGATCGCACCAAGACCTACACGACCATCGAGCGCGATCCGGCTCTCTACTTCGTCAACCGCACCGTGCTCGAATCCGCCCTCTACGGCACGTACAGCCGTCTGACCAAAACCGATCTCAAGCTCGGCACGCCGACGCTTGACCGCGAGGCGTTCTGGCGCGATCAACTAGAGCGCGGCAACGCGGGCTACTACCGCAGCTACGTCTATCCGGCGAAGTACAAAAAGGAGCTGGAGAAGGTCGCTGCCTACTGCCGCGAGCACGGCGTCGAGCTGGCTTTTATCATCTTCCCCTCGCAGGTCGAGGCGCAGCGACTCATCGCTGACTACCGACTCGAAGCGGCGAACGAGGCTTTCCGCCGCGACCTCTCGTCGCTCGCCCCCGTCTATGACTTCGACTACGAGAACGACATCACCGCGAACAGAGAGAACTACTCCGACCCGAACCACTTCGTGAAGCCCGTCGGCGATCAACTGATCCGCGAAGTCTGGCTCGGTCAACTGCGCTACGCGCGCAAGTACGAATACAAACCGGATGCGGAATGACGAACGATGAGTAATGGATGACGGGCGCGGGCTGACGGGTAAAAGGCGAGGAACGAGACGGGCGTTTGCCTTCGTTCATCATTCCGTATTCATCGTTCATCGTTTATCCTGAGGGCATATGTGTGGAATCGTCGGAGTAGTGGGCGGGCTCTCGCGCGACGAATGTCTCGCGGTTGTGCGGCGGATGAACGAGGCTATCGTCCATCGCGGACCGGACGAGGACGGCGCGTGGGCTGAAGACGGCTTCGCCTTTGGTATGCGCCGTCTCTCGATCATCGATCTCGCGGGCGGCCACCAACCGATGTGGGACGAGCACTCCGGACTAGGGGTCGTCTTCAACGGCGAGATTTACAACTACCAGAGTCTGCGCGAGCGACTCGAAGCGCGCGGTCTCGACCGTTGGGCGACGCGCAGCGACACGGAAGTCGTCCTGCGCTCGCTCGCCACGGACGGCGAGGCGGCGATTCATAGTTGGAACGGGATGTTCGCCGTCGCCGCGTGGGACGCGCGGGCGAAGCGGCTCACGCTGATCCGTGATCGGATGGGCGTCAAGCCGCTCTACTATTTTTGGGACGGCAAAGTTTTCCTCTTCGCGTCGGAGATCAAGGCTCTGCTCGCCTCAGGTCTCGTCGCGCGCCGCGTGAACCGTCAGGCGGTGTGGGACTATCTAACATTTCGCTACGTGCCCGAACCCGATACGATCTGGGAAGGCATTCGCAAGCTCCCGCCCGGACATCTGCTGCGCCTCGCGCGCGGGGGCGAGCCGGAAGTGGTGCGCTACTGGGAGTGCGACGTGATGGCGGATGAGAGCGAGGTGCGGCGCGATGAGGACGTTGACCGCGAGTTCGCCGCGCTCTTCGACGACGCGGTGAATCTGCGTCTCGTCGCTTCGGACGTGCCCGTCGGAGTGTTCTTAAGCGGCGGTCTGGATTCGAGCGCGATTGCGGCGGCGGCAATCGAGCAGGGGCACAAGAACTTTCACACCTTCTCGGTCGGCTTCGACGATGGCGGCGAGGACAACGAATTGCCCTTCGCGCGCCGCGTCGCCGAGCACGTCGGCGCGCGCCACCACGAAGTCGTCGTCAATCAAAAACAGTTCCTCGACATGCTGCCCGAAGTTGTGCGCGCGGCGGACGAGCCGCTCGCCGATCTGACGCTCGTGCCGCTGCTCGCCCTCTCGCGGCTCGCGCGGGAGAACGTGAAAGTCGTGCTGTCGGGCGAAGGCTCTGACGAGATACTTGCGGGGTACAACCTTGACCGGATGGAGCAGGAGTGGGATCGCGTGCGCGCCTTGCAGCAGCGCGTCCCGCGCGCGGCACTCGAAGCGGGCGCGGCGCTCTCGCGGCTCGCGCTCCCCGAACGTTTCGGGCGTCGCGCGCAGAAGCTCGCGGGATCACCCTTGAGCGAGTGGAATCGCAGCTCGCGCCCCCACATGACGCGCTACTTCGATCAACGCGAAAAGGAGAACCTCTGGCGCGGCGTGTCGCTCAAGGATTCGGAGCGCGTCCTCGACGCGCAGTATGCGGCGGCGCGCTCCAGTGATCCGCTGCAACAGCTTCTGTCCGTCTATCAAAAATCGTGGCTCGTCGAAGACCTGCTGATGAAGGCTGACAAGATGACGATGGCGACCTCGCTCGAAGCGCGCACGCCGTTCTTAGACTTCCGCCTCGTCGAGTGGGCGAACCGGCAGCCGAACTGGGTGAAGATCAGGCGCAACGGGCGCGGCTCTTACCGCACGAAGGACGTGCTGCGCCGCTTCTGCTCGACGCGGCTGCCCTCAGAGATTCTGACGCGCCCGAAAAAAGGCTTTCCTGTCCCGGCTTATCGCTGGCTGCGTGAGGGACTAGATGGCTGGGCGACCGACACGCTGCTCGGTGCTGAGAGTCGCCTCGCGCGCGCCTTCAACCCTGAGCCTATCCGTCGCCTCTGCGAAGAGGCGCGTCAGGGAGTCGGCGACGCGAGCCAACGCGTCTGGCTGCTCATCGTCTTGGAGACTTGGCTGCGGGTCTGGGACGCAGAGTTGGTTTGAAAGCTCTCGCCCAAAAAGTGCGAAAAAAGCTACTACAACCGGCGGCAAGTGAATTTGATGATATTGAGCCGATCGCATTCGCGGCAGATTCGTGTTTTAACAAAGAAGCCTGTTGACAAACAAGTGCCGACGCGGTTAAATACTTGTGGCTGTTGCTCTCGGTGAAAGTCGAGCCGCGAGTGACATGATCTTTTGCAAGGCGACGATTGTACGCGATAAGGGCAAACCTGCTGTGAGGCAGGGACGCAAAGCCGTGAGTCTCCTGGGCGATGTGCGAGAGCGCTTCCAGTCCACGCGGAGATTGTCTGGTTGCCGAAGGCAGTCGGAGAAAGCCGTGACTTGAAAGTCGTGCGGGACGCGCTAGTTTGAGCGCACGCGCTGGTTCGAGTTCCTTCCTCAGATTCGGGTTTCCCTTAATCCGCTCTCGAACTTTTTTCAGTCATCGCTTTGAGCCGCTCCCCGGTTTGATCATTCCCACGGGTCAGCCCACGGCTCTGTACTCCTTTCCTAACCTTCATCCCCAACCAGTCTTTGTAGTCCTGCCGCCATTCATTCCGCTGCACGCTCGCAGAGGTTTGCCCGCCCGGTAGTTCGCCTAATTCAAACGGGCTGTGCTCAACAGATTTTCCGCCCCTCTGTCCCGACTAACTCTCCTGCCGGGCACACCCATCACCGATTAAAGGCACCCCCGCAGCGATGCGGGTCCGCAAAGCCTGAGAGTCTCGCGAGCGCGATGCGCCGCGAGATCGTCCGGCTACCGAAGTGAGGATAGATCAAAATGGTTATCACGCGGCACGCTCTTTTCCGTAAACTGCTTCCCACCCTTCGCTATCTCACCTACCTCGTCACGCTCCTCGCCGCGTTCGCCATCGTGCAGACCGCCGCGCGTGCCGCAACTATCACCGTCCCGGCGGGCGGCAATCTGCAATCGGCGCTGAACGCCGCGCAGCCCGGCGACACGATCCTGCTCGAAGCCGGGGCGACGTATTTGGGACCCTTCACGCTCCCCTACAAGACGGGCACGAACACCGACGCCGACTGGATCACCATCCGCACGAGCGCGCCCGACTCCGCGCTTCCCGCCGCAGGCGAGCGCATCAATCCTTCGTATTCTTCGGCTCTGCCGAAGCTGCTCTCGCCCGGTCGCGCCGAAGCCGCCTTGCAGACCGCGCCGGGCGCTCACCACTACCGCTTCATCGGCGTCGAGTTCGGTCGCACCGCGCCCGACGCCATCGTTTACGATCTCGTCAAGCTCGGCGACGGGAGCCCCGCGCAGAACACCGCTGCGAGCGTGCCGCACCATCTCGTCCTCGACCGCTGCTACATCCACGGCGATTCGGGCGATCTCAAGCGGGGCATCTCCCTCCAGAGCGGCTCAACCGACATCATCGACTCTTACGTCTCCGAGTTTCACGTCAGAGGGCAGGAGGCGCAGGCTATCGCGGGCTGGAACGGACCCGGTCCCTACAACATCATCAACAACTACCTCGAGGGCGCGGGCGAGAACATCATCTTCGGCGGGGCGATGTCGGCGGTGCCGAATCAGACGCCGTCAGACATCCGCATCCTTCGGAATCATTTGCGCAAGCCCCCGGAGTGGCGCGGCGTCTGGACGGTCAAGAACCTGTTGGAACTTAAGCACGCCCGCCGCGTCCAGATCGACGGCAACGTGATGGAGGGCAACTGGCCCGACGCGCAGTCCGGTTTCTCTATCCTCTTTACCCCGCGCCCGAACGACTCCGGCGCGTGGGCGGTGGTCGAGGATGTGGAGTTTACGAACAACATCGTGCGCCACATCGCCGCCGGTCTGAATTTCCTGGGCGAGGACTACGCCTTCGCCCCCGCGCCGACCGAGAACCGCATGCGCCGCGTGCGCGTCTACAACAACCTGTTCGAGGACGTGGGCGGGCAGTGGGGCGGCAACGGCGCGTTCGCCCAAATCCTGACGGGCTCCGACAGCGTGACCATCGACCACAACACGGTACTGCAAACCGGATCGATGGCTCTCTTAGACGGCGCGCCCTCGACGAACGTGCGGATCACGAACAACGTCGCCCGTCACAACGACTACGGCATCTTCGGCAGCGGCGTCGGCTACGGCAACAGCGCGATCAGGGCGTACTTGCCCGGCGGCGTCTTCACCGGCAACGCCGTCGCTAAAGAGATCAACGCGCCGTGGAACACGGACAGCATCTACCCGGCGGGCAACTTCTACCCGGCGTCTCTGAACGCTGTGGGGTATGTCAATCTCGCGGGCGGCGACTACCACCTCGCGCCTTCGTCGCCCTACAAGGGCGCTGCCACCGACGGCAAAGACCTCGGCTGCGACATCGACAAGCTCACCGCCGCACAGAGCGGGTCCGCGCCTTCGCCGACGCCCACACCCACGCCGACTCCGACTCCAACACCCACGCCCACGCCGACGCCAA
>JAVXVR010000366.1:0-5770 GCA_032230165.1 Acidobacteriota bacterium
GACGTGCTTGAGTAAGAGCACGCGCCCGCGCCCGTCCGTGACGACCGCGCCCGCCGTCACCGTGAACCGCGGCTCCGCCAGCCACACGCCGAGACGGCGCGCCCGCGCGGGTGATGCGCGCCACATCTTCGCCAAAAACTTTTTCCACATCCGCCCGCGATGATAGATCAAAAGCCGTGACAAGTGACGCATGACAGGTGACAAGTAGGAAAAGTTTTCGGATTTAGAGAGCGGCTTTCGGATTTGCCTGTCACTTGTCACTGTTTACCTGTCACGGCTTTTCTGTTGTATGATTGCGTCCAAGTTCTACGACACGCACTCCGGCAGTTCACACGATAGACATTCTCGACGGGCTCGAAGAGGATCGATAGTCGCCATGTCAACGAACGAGAGTACAGCCGCGCCGCAGGGCGCACCACCGGTCGCAAAGGAAGCGCCGACCGAGCAGCAGGGGTCGCAAGCGGGTGCGCCGAAGCGTTTCGCCAAGGGTCAGACCGTCTGCAACGAGAGGAACGAGAAGGGCAAGCTCTGCAACGGGCACTTGAAGCAGACGAGCCCCGTCAACGAAGACGCCTTGAAGCACCTGCGCGGCGAGGACGTGCCCTACAAGTGTCAGACCTGCGGCGCGCTCTACGTGGGTCCGCCCCTCGGACATTTGCGCGACCCGCGCAAGCAGGCGCGCTTCATCGAGCGCGAACTCGTCGATATCCTCGAAGCGGCGGGCGGCACGCTCCCAGCGATCCGCAAGAACGAGCGCGGCGTCTACGTCCTCGCGAGCGAAGCGGGTCACGCGCCCGCAACGAAACCCGCGGCGGCGGCGACTCCTGCGGCGGGAGCGAAACCTGCGGCGACTGCACCTGCGGCGACTCCTGCGGCGAAGCCCGCCGAGCCCGAAGAGACGGTCGAGCAGAAACGCGCGCGCAAGAAAGCCGAAGCCGTGGCGCGCAAAGCCTCTGCGATCCCGATTCCGGGCGCGTTGGGTCCGCCGCCCGAAGGCGAGACACCCGAACAGAAGCTGGCGCGTCTGAAAGCCGTCGTCGAAGAAGCCAAGCGACGCAAAGCCGCCGCCGCCGAAGCCGCGCCCATCGTGCCCTCAGACGTTGCGCCTTCCGCGACGCCCGCGCCCGCGCCAACCTCCGGCACAGACTCTTCGCCTGCGGCTGACGCGCACCGCCCCGCGGCGGAAGCGCAAGCCGCGACCGGCGCAGCCTCCGCCGTGCCCTTGAGCCCTGCGGCAGCCACCGCCTCACCCGCCGCAGGAGCCGAGATGGTCGCAGACCTCGCACCCGACGCTTCGACCGAACTCACGCCCGGCGCACCGGCTGACGGAGTCGCCGCCAAGCCCAAGAAAGACTCGCACACAGGCTTCAAAGTCCCGCCGGAGCTTCTGCCCGTTGCCGGTGAGACCGACGCGGAGAAGATCGAACGACTCCGCCGCACGGTCGAAGCGGCGAAGCGCGCCGCAGGAAAGTTATGAGTTCAGATGTGAGATAAAACGGACAGAACCTCGAACGAAAAATTCGGAGCGCGCGTGACCATAGATATCAGTCACGCGCACTCCGAATTTTTGTCGCCTGTCGTTTTTGAAGTTGCTAAAATTTAGATCTCGCGCACGGTCAAACCCTCACGCGCGAACTTCCAGTCGAGCATCTGCACGTCTTCTTCTTCGGCGAGCGCGCGCTCGACTCGTGCTCTCTCGCCGTCGGCGCATAGAAACGCGATGCAGCCGCCGCCGCCCGCGCCGCAGACCTTCGCCGCCTCCGCGCCGTTCGCGAGCGCTTTCTCGACGAGCATGTCCATGCGCGGCGTGGTGATGTTGGGCGCGAGCCGCTTGCGCCCCGGGTAGGCGTCGCGCATCGTGGCGGAGACTTCCTGCCAGTCGTTTGCCTGAAAAGCGGCGCGCATCCGCAGAGCCGAGTCGCGTATGCCGTCGAAGAGTTTGAAGATTGTGGGGTCGCCGTCAATGTGCGTCTTGAACATCTCCCAGTTGTTGATGCCTGAGAGACGCGGCTCGCCCGTGTAGCAGATCGCGATGCGCCGCTCCAGAGTCTCTGCGTCAACTTTCAACTCCTCGCGCTCGATGCCGTCGGCGCGGAAGTGTATGCAGTTCGCGCCGCCGTAGAACGCGCCGTAGTAGTCCTGAAACCCGGCGGGCACGCGGATGACCGCCGTCTCGACGTTCGCCGCGATCATGATGAACTTACTTTCCGGGTAGCGGTCGCCGACGAGGCGGTTCAAAGCGCCGATGCACGCAATCGCCAGCGCGCTCGATCCACCCAAGCCCGCACCGGCGGGCGCTTGCGATTCAGCGACGAGATGAAAGCCGACTTGCGGGTTAAAGAAATGGACGAGTTTCGAGATCAGTTCCAGCCGCTCTTCGCGCACGAGTTCCGCCACGCCCGCGAGGTTCGTCTCGAACGAGACGTTGCGGTCGCGCGACTCTAAGATGACGCGGTCGTCAGCGCGCGTCTCGATGCGGCAGAGCGCGCGCAGCGAGACGGCGAAGTTGACGGTCGCCGCGCCGGGGTGGAACAGGTAGAGGGGCCAGATATCAATCGTGCCTCCGGCGAGATCGACGCGGGTCGGTGCGATGGATTCAATAATCATTTGTTAGTGACAAGTGACAAGTGACAAGTGACAAGGAAAACAAGCCGGATTTGCTTGTCACTTGTCACTTGTCACTTGTCACGCTCTTTCAGTCTCCGTCTTTGCCTGCCGCGCGTTGTTTCGTCTTCGGTGGCTCCTTCGGGCGGCGCGCGAGTGTGGCGGGCAGATGCTCTCTGATCTCGTCGCCGATGACTTTCAGTCTCTCCTCCGCCGCGTGCTCTAACTCCTGCACGCGTTCGGGGTCTGCCTCCTCGACGCGCGGCGAGAGCCAGTAGCGCTCCGCCAGATAGAACGCGCCGACGCCTAAGACGACGAGGACGAGCAGGAACTTGCCCAGACGGTGAAAGTCGCCGATGAAGTTCGTGATAATGCTGTGGAAGAAGTAGCCCGCGCCGCTCAAGACCGAGACCCACGCGAAGCAACTGATGGCTGTGAGCGGCAGAAAGCGCGCATAGCGCATCTTCGCCACGCCGTAGAAGACGCAGCACGCCGTGCGCATTCCATAGACGTACTTCGACAAAAAGATCGAGAGCGGACCGAACTTGCGCGTCAGACGCTCGATGCGCGGTCGCGCGATCTTATAAAACTTCCGCTCTCTGACGCCCGAACGAAAGCCGCGCCCCATGGCGTAGGCGATCTGATCGCCCGCCACGCCGCCCGCCGTGCCGACGCCGAGCACCTTCAAAAAGCTGTAGTCGCCGAAGTACATCCCGTGCGCGAGCACCCCGGCGAGAAGCAGCGTGATGTCGCCCTCGATCATGGCGAGGAAGAAGATGGCGTAGAGACCGTAGCGCCCGACGAGATCGAAGAAGACTTGCTCCATAAGACAGGTGACAAGTGACGAGTGACAAGTGACAAGCAAAGCCGAGGACTGTCTTGCTTGTCACTTGTCACTCGTCACTTGTAACTTTCCGGTTCGCCATTCTACACGCAGAATGACCTGTTTGACACCCCCACACCCCTTTGTTACCCTTTTCGCTGTCAACCTTCCGCACAATTGCCCGTAAACCCCGCTTGGGAGATCAAAGATCATGACGAACTCATCCCCTAACTCGAACTACATCGGCGTGGACGCCTCCGGCACGATCCTCATCGCGGCGCTCGTCGCACCCGAAGGGCAGGTCTTGGAGCGGCGCGAGTCGGCTCTGGAGCGCGACGGTGTGGCGGCGCAGGTGGCGCGCGCCGTCTCGGAGCTGCGCGACGCGACGGGCACGTCGGTCGCAGGCATTGGCGTCGGCGTGACGGGACTCGTTAACCCGCAGACCGGGCGCGTCGTCGTCTCAAACGATCTCCCCTCGCTCGCACGAGGCGATCTGCGCGCCGAACTCATGCAGGCGACCAGCACGAGCGTGCTGCTTGAAAACGACGCGAACGCCGCCGCCTACGGCGAGTACGTCGCGGGCGCAGGTAAGGGCAGCCGCAATCTGTTCTATGTCACCATCGGCACGGGGATCGGCGGCGCGCTCATCCTCGACGGCAAATTGTGGCGCGGCGACTCAGGATTTGCGGGCGAGTTCGGACACATCACGATTGATCCGGAAGGCGTCCAGTGCGTCTGCGGCAACACGGGCTGTCTGGAGACGGTCGCGTCAGGTCCCAACATCGTCCGCCGCACGCGAGAGAGACTGATGCGCGACAGCACCTCTTCGCTTTCGCGCCTCGGCTTGAAGCGCGACTTCACCGCGGCGGACGTGGCACAAGCCGCCAACGAGGGCGACGACTTCGCCTTGATGATGCTGGAACGCACGGGGCGCTACATCGGCACAGCCATCGCCGCCGTCATCAATCTGCTCAACATCGAGCGGATCGTTCTGGGCGGCGTCATCATGGAGGCGGGCGCGCTCATCCTCGACCCCATCATCCGCGAGGCGAGCAAGCGAGCCTTCCAACCCTGCTTCGAGTCCACACAGATCGTCGCCGCCACCCTCGCCCGCGACGCCGTCCCCATCGGAGCCGCCATGCTCGCGCGCGACGCGCAGAAAGGGGCGTGAAAAGATGATACGAACGGTTGAAGCTGTCGTTGATGAGCAGGGTCGTGTGCAACTACTCGAAGAGGTGAAGCTCACAGGCGCGCGGCGCGCGCTCGTGACAATCTTGGAGGAAGCCCCGAGCGTGAATGAAACGGCGCTCCTCAGCGAGCAAGCGTTGGCGGAAGATTGGGATCGTCCGGAGGAGGACGAGGCATGGTCACACCTTCAACCGCAGCCGTAGTGCTCGTGCCCTTTCCGTTCTCAGACCTCACGCAGTCAAAACTCAGACCGGCTGTCGTTTTGGCGCGCGCGGGACTAAACGACTTTGTCCTGTGCCAGATGACGAGCAACCCTTACACGGACAGGCTCGCGATTGAGATACAGAATGCCGACTTTACTCGTGGCAGTCTACGCCGAACCAGTTACGCGCGTCCGGGAAAACTGTTCACGGCTAACACCAGTTTGATCGTTGCCCAAGTCGGGACTCTCGGGACGCAACAGTTCCAATCGATCCTCGATGCCGTCGTCAATTTATTGCGCGGCGTCACTACGCCTTAGCTGAGTAATTCACACGATAATAGAGAGTTGGCGGAGCGGGCGCGCGTGCGGTTTCGCGCCCGTTTTGTTATGGTTAGGAGTGAATTGTGAGAGCGAGTATTTAGCCTACTAATGAACCCCGAACGCATCAGAAATTTCTCGATCATCGCGCATATCGATCACGGCAAGTCCACGCTCGCCGACCGTCTGCTCCAACTCACCGGCGCGCTCTCAGACCGCGAGATGTCCGAGCAAGTCCTCGACGACATGGACTTGGAGCGCGAGCGCGGCATCACCATCAAGGCGCACGCCGTCCGCCTCGATTACACCGCGCGCGACGGCGAGCAGTACGTCTTGAACCTCATAGACACGCCGGGGCACGTTGATTTCTCCTACGAAGTCTCGCGCTCGCTCTCGGCGTGCGAGGGCGCGCTTCTGGTCGTTGACGCCTCGCAGGGCGTCGAGGCGCAGACGCTCGCCAACACCTATCTCGCCATCGATAACAATCTCGAACTCATCCCCGTCATCAACAAGATAGACCTGCCCGGCGCGGAGCCCGAGAAGGTGATGGAGCAGATCGAGCACGTCATCGGACTCGACACCTCGAACGCCGTGCTCGCCTCCGCCAAGACCGGCGCGGGCGTCCCTGACATCCT
>JAVXVR010000461.1:0-6725 GCA_032230165.1 Acidobacteriota bacterium
CTGCCGGGCGCAGTCCGTGAACTCTGAACCCGGCGGCGGCGACGTAGCCGCGCAGAAGGCTCTGCTGCTCGCCGATCTCCAGTCTCTCGAAATCGTCTCCGCCAAGCTGGACAAGCCGCTCGCGCGCGCGGCGGCTGTAGCAGAGATCGCATCAGCCGCTTGGACGCTTGACGATGAGTGGTCGAAGAAGTTGCTTCGCGAAGCTTACGAGCTGACCTTACCCGAAGAGAAAGAGCGCGAGAGTCTGCGTGCCATCAAGATCGGCGCGCCTCTGACTTTTGCGGGAGGCGACGAGAGGGCGCGCAACGTCGTGCGTCACCGCGTGCTCGAAGTGGCAGGTCGAGACAAAGCTTTCGCAGACGAGCTGATCACATTCGGCGGTCAGCAGTTAGGCGCGCGCGAGCAGCACTACAATTACGCGCAGCTCGCCTCGCAGGCGGCGCGCGGGGGCGACCTCGCGACCGCGGGCGACTACGCTATGCGTGCGCTCGACGCCGAGCCGACGATCCTGAATGCCGGAACCGCCATCGCCCAAGTCGCCACGCGTGATCGCGGAGCCGCCGATCAACTTATCCTCCGGTACATCGAGCGGCTCCGCTCGCTGCCGCTTTCACTCAGGGACGACAGCACGCGCGCCATCTTCCTCCTCGACATGCTGATCCTCTACTACAAAGAGCCGTTCTTTCGCGCGCCGAGCGACGAGAGCGAAGCCGCGATGTATCGGCAGACGCCGCCGCCCGGAGCCGAGGTGATGCGCGCCTACGTCGGCTACGTCATCGAGAGCATGTCCGACATGGAGCGGCGCGAGCCCGGCAGTTCGCAAAGGCTGAGAGGACATCTCGGTCTGATCTGGAGTCCGCTACGGCGTTACGCGCCGGAGCTGACACCAGCCTTCACGGAGTTGGAGCGGCTCAGCCGCAAGCCCGGCAGCGACGACTCGCTCCCTTCGCTCGAACGCCGCATGGAGGATTACGAGAAGCAGTACGAGCGGCGCGTGAAGGACGCGCTTGCGAGCGACTACCCCGACGAGATGGTCATCCAATCGATCATCAGCCACGGCGACTTCGCCAAAGCTCACAAGCTCATTGACAAGCTCCCCGACGGCGCGCAGAAGACGCAGTTGCTCGAAACCATCAACGCCAGAGAGGCGCTCGCGCTTCTCGCGAAAGGCGACGAGGCGGGCGCGGAACAACTCGCCGAGCGTTTGCAGAACGCGAGCTTCATCCTGCAAGTCTATCCGTCGCTCCTTAAAGCTTGCGTCGCCGCGAAAGATCAAGGCTGCGCCACGCGCGTCGTCTATCAGGCGGTGCGGCAGCTCAAGCGCGCCGACACGACTCCACCCGCGCTGCCTGAAGGCATCCCGGCGGCAGCCATGGTTAGCAACCGCGAGATTGACCGCGCGCTCTTGAGTCTCAGCCAACTTGCGGCGCAGGTTGCGCCCTTCAACGAAATCCTCGCGCTCGAACTGTCGGATGAGATCGTCGCCGCCGCCAACCGCAGCGAGGTGGACACTGGGCAGGGACGCACGGGCTTCGACGCGGGAGTCTTCAAGGCTCTCGCCGCCCGCAACGAGCCGCGCGCCCGCCAAGCCGCCGAAGGCTTCAAGGATCGACTGCGCCAGATCGTCGCCTTCGCCGCCATCGATCAAGCGAAGGCTGAAGCGTTGAACAAAAACTCGAAGCCTAAATCTTAATTCTCAACTTCCCCAGCCGTCCGCCGCGCGTAGGCGACGACCTCGTCATCGTCATCCTCAAGCTTGCCACTCTTACGCGTCTTCCAACGCAACTCCGATGCGATGATCCCGGCGAAGACTAACCCTGCGCCGACGAAGCCGCGCGTGCCCAGCCACTCGCTGTGCCCGATGAAGGCGACGGCGAAGGCAGTGGCGAAGACCGGCTCGAGGCTGAAGATGATCGCCGCGTGCGTCGCCGACGAGCGCGCCTGCCCCCACGTCCAGAGCAGGAAAGAGCCGACGGTCGCGACCGTCGAGAGGTAGGCGAGCTGCCACACGATGCGCGCGCTCCACACGAGCGGCGCGGACTCGCGCGCGACCAAGTCGGGCAGCGACGCGCGGTCAAAGACCACGCCGCACGCCCGAAAGACGAGCCACGCGGCGAAGACGAGCGCGGCGGTCGAAGTGATCTGCAAGACCGTCAACTGTCGCGCGTCGTACCGTCGCGCATAGACGCTTAGAAGCGTGATGTGCAGCGCGAACGCGACGGTTGAAACGAGCGTCAGCAGGTCGCCGAAGTTGATCGAGCCCTGTCCCTGCGGCGCGAGGATGAGCGCGCCGCCCGCGGACGCGAGCACGATGCCGACGAGATTCTCCACGCCCGGTCGCGCGCGCAAGATCGCGTAAGCGACGAAGGGCACGAGCGGGGTGGTGAGCCCCGTGACGAACGCAGACTTCGACGCGGTCGTGTAAACCTGCCCTGCGGCTTGCAGCGCAAATCCCACCCCCATCAGCACGCCGAGCGTCGCGCCCGCGCGCCTCGCCTCGCGCGACGCTGATGCGAACTGTCGCCAGAACATCGCCACCAGCAACACCGCCCCGACGACGAAACGAAACGTCATGTAGGCAAGCGGCGACCAGTGGGCGAGGATGTCCTTCGCCATGAAGAAGGTCGTGCCCCACACGACCGTCGTCAAGACGAGCGCGCCGTCGGCAGCGAGATTCTTTTTTAACTGCACAGAAAATTATTATGATGTGGAGTTGTTATCGCCCGACTCCGCAGATACGAACTCAGACCAATACAGCCCGCTTGGAACGCTGTCCTCGAATCCTTCTACTACTAGATAAACGTCATCGACAATATCAACTACTTTATACTTTTCTCCGGGTTGGAGCTTCGCAAGATCGGTCATGATGATAAGCCCCCGCCCTTGCATCGAAGGTTTATAGATGACAGTCTCACCGATCTTGAAAGGGCAACTCATGCCAACACTTCGACTCGTTATGCTCTGAGCAAAACTTTCAGCACGCCACTCTCCGCCGCGCGCGCCATCGCGCCGACGCCGTCGGCGAGCGGGCGCTCTTCGCTGATGAGACTCTCAACGTCCACGCGGTTCGACTTCAAGAGTTCGAGCGCGGGGGCGAAGCGTCCGCAGCGCGAGCCGACGACGGCGATCTCTTCGACGACGATGCGCGCGGAGTCGAACCGGGTCGCGCCGTGGAAAGTTGATTTCAAAACGAGCGTGCCGCGCGGGCGCAAAAGTTTGAGCGCGAGGTCGAAGCCCGACGGCGCGCCCGAAGCTTCGACGACCACGTCGAAGGCGCGCGACGCAGCGGGACTCAACTGATCGAGTCGCACGGTCTCAACATTTCGCCGCCGTGCGATCTCAAGTTTCGCGTCGTGCTTGCCGACGAGCGTCACGTCCGCGCGGGTCAGCGCACAGAGAGCCTGCGCGCAGAGCAGACCCAATTTGCCATCGCCGACGATAGCGACGCGCGCGCCCTGTTCAATATTGATCCGCTCGACGATCCCGCACGCGGCGGCGAGCGGCTCGGTAAAGACCGCGCGCTCGTCAGAAATTTCATCGGGCACGGTCAACAAATTCACGACGGGCAGTCGCAAGAACTGCGCGTGTGCGCCGTCGCGCCCGACGATGCCGAGCACCGTGCGCTCCGGGCAGTGACGCGCGTCGCCCGACCTACATAACTCACATTGACCGCAGCCCGCGTTGATCTCGCCGACGACCCGTCTGCCCACCAACTCCGGCGCGTCCGCCGCCGCCTCGCAGACGCCGACGAACTCGTGACCGATCGTCCCGCGAAAGCCCGCGTACCCCCGCGCGATCTCAAGATCGGTGTTGCACACGCCTGACAACACGACGCGCACCAACGCCTCGCCCTCCGCCTCGCGCGGCACGCCGACTTCCGCGACGCGAAGCGAATTGTTCTCGTAGCGCAGAGCTTTCATGCAAGAGCCGTCAGCACTCAGCATTCAGTCTCAGCATAATTGATCTGGCTGAGTGCTGACGGCTGAATGCTGAGTGCTTCAAAAGCTTTTCGTTCTCGTATAAGCGTTCGATGGTGTTAGCTCGACGGTCTGCTCGCGACCGGCGACGTTGACGGGCAGGTGCCACGTGAGTTCGTTTGCGCCCGCGAGCGTGGCGTGCACCCACCAGCGACCGGGCGCGACGGCGACGAACGCCTGCCCTTCGCCGTTCAGGCGCGCCGAGACTGGCTGGCGCGCACCCATCCTGCGCGCGACGAAATCCTCGAAGCGCTGACCGTAGCGCCGCTCGTCCTCAAACTCGCGCCGCGCCGCCGCCACGTCAACCGAGTACAACTCGACCGGCGTGTTGGCGACCGACGCCGCCGCGCCATCGTCCGCGCGTCTGACAACTATTCGGAGCAGCGTCGTCTGCGCGCCGCGCGCCACCGTCCCCCCGTCCGCCGCGTCCGTCTCTGCGCGTGGCAGACGCCGGTAGAGCGCCCAGCCCGCGAAGACGAGCGCGGCGACGAGCGCGACGCGCAGCGCGTTGACGATCAGGATTCGCTTCGGATCGTGCGTGTTCAACTTAACTTGTCAGGTGGAATGTTTTGCGCCTTGTTCATTCAGCGACGACGGCTTAAGCCATGAGTCCTTTTTCGCGCAGCGCGCTGTCGAGTTCGCGGTCGGTCGGTGTGGAGAGCACTTGCCCCGCAACGTCAAGCGTGGGCTTTAACTCCTTGCCGTCGTTGTGTTCTTTAACCCACGCGCTCGCCGCCTCGTCCTCTTCGACATTGATGTAGCGGTGCGCGACACCGAGCCGCCGCAGGTGTTCGAGCGTCCGCTGCGTGTCGCCGCACCAGTCCGCCCCGTAAACTTTCACTTCCATGTCGCGCGCTCCTTCGTCGTCCGATTTCACGCGCATCATAACACGGCGGGCTTGATGCGCGCCCGCTCATGAAATAAGCTAACGCCGACAAGTCGGAAAGAGTTTCGGGAAGTCTCCGGCAGACGATCACCGAGTGGACGATCTACTCTCAGACAAGCTCCGCGAAGAGTGCGGCGTGTTCGGCATCTACGGGCACGCCGACGCGGCGCGTCTCATCTATCTCGGACTCTATGCCTTGCAGCATAGGGGTCAGGAGTCGTGCGGCATTGTCACCTC
Organism: Acidobacteriota bacterium; assembly: GCA_032230165.1. Classification (GTDB taxonomy): domain Bacteria; phylum Acidobacteriota; class Blastocatellia; order Pyrinomonadales; family Pyrinomonadaceae; genus JAIVGV01. The sequence continues at coordinate 5,101 of JAVXVR010000461.1, forward strand.
GGACGGTAGAGAGATGCGACCCGACCGCGCGATGGGACTCGTCCCCGACGTGTTCGACACGGAGCGACTGGATCGACTGACGGGCACGAGCGGCATCGGACACGTCCGCTACTCGACGGCGGGCGAGGTCTCGATCCGCGAGGCGCAGCCGTTTCAGATCAAGTGCAAGTACGGTCAAGTAGCCGTCTGCCACAACGGCAATCTGCCGTTTGCCACCGAAGCGCGCAAAGAGCTGGAGCGCGACGGCGCGATATTCTCTTCAACCTCCGACACGGAAGTCATCCTCCACGGCATCGCGCGCTCGGATGCGACAAACGTGCGCGAGGCGATTCCCGCAGTCCTATGCGAGACCGAGGGCGCGTTCTCGATGCTCTTCCTCACGCCCGACGCGCTCATCGCCGCGCGCGACGCCCGTGGCTTTCGCCCGCTCGCGCTCGGCAAACTGGAAGACGCGTGGGTCGTCGCCTCAGAGACGTGCGCGTTTGATCTCATCGGCGCGCGATACGTCCGCGACGTGGAGCCGGGCGAGGTGCTCGTCATAGACGAAGAGGGCTTGCACTCGTCGCACCCGCTGCCACGGCGCGAGCACTCGATGTGCGTCTTCGAGCACGTCTATTTCGCGCGACCGGATTCTCTGATCTACGGTCGCTCGGTCAACGAGTCGCGCCACAAGATGGGGCGCAGGCTCGCCATCGAGCAACCGGCGCACGCCGACATCGTCGTGCCCGTGCCGGATTCGGGCGTCTCCGCGGCAATCGGCTACGCGGCTGAAAGCGGCATCTCTTTTCGCTTCGGGCTTGTGCGCAACCACTACGTGCATCGAACTTTCATCGAGCCCCGGCAGTCGATCCGCTCCTTCGGCGTGCGCGTGAAGTTGAACCCCGTGCGTCACCTCATAGACGGCAAGCGCATCGTCCTCATTGACGATTCCATCGTGCGCGGGACGACCTCGAAGAAGATCGTCGGCATGGTCAGGGAGGCGGGCGCGTCTGAAGTTCACCTGCGCATCAGTTGCCCGCCGACCATCTCCCCTTGTTACTACGGCGTGGACACGCCGAACCGGGACGAGCTGATCGCCGCGCAGATGTCCACCGAGGAGATTCGCCGCTTCATCGGAGCCGACTCGCTCGGCTATCTCTCGCTCGAAGGGATGCTCGCGGCGACGGGACTGCCCACCGGCTCGACCTGCGTCGCCTGCTGGACGGCTCGCTACCCGACCGAGATCACGCCCCGCGCCGAGACACAGTGGGCGCGCGAGCACGAGCCTGTGCCTTCTGACTAAGTAACCTCACAGAGAAAGGGAGACACTCACCATGACCGGCGCAGAGATGGAACGCGCAATCGAATTCTTGCTCCAAAGCCAAGCCAACTTCGAAGGACGGCTGACTGCCTTCGATGAGCGGCTATCAGCCTTCGACACGCGGCTTGAGCGGATGCAGCAACAGCTAGAAGAGACGCACCGGCAGTTGGGAGAGACGAATCAACAGTTACAATCTTTCGCCGACACGCAGGCTCAACTCATCGAGACCGTGACCCTGTACATTGAGGCGCAGGATCGAACCCACGCGGAACTCCGCGCAGCGCAGCTACGCACCGCTGAAGCTTTGCGACTTCTGGCGGTGGCG
>JAVXVR010000243.1:0-6701 GCA_032230165.1 Acidobacteriota bacterium
GTTTGGAATATTATGCTCGTGACGCTGGGCTACCTGAGCAAGCATTGTTCAGCGGTAACGACGACGCAATCGTCAAAAGCCGCATTATTGATAGACCACCGCCGGACTACTCGCCGCGCGCGAGACAGAAGGGCATCACCGGCTCTATCCGGGTACGGATGGTGCTGACAGCTAATGGCAATGTCGATCATGTGCTTCTGCTCAATGTACTGCCAGAGGGGCTAAATGAAGAGTCAATTAAAGCCGCACATAAAGTGAGATTTATTCCCGCCACGAAGGACGGTCATCCCGTCTCACAGGCTGTGACGATTGATTACACTTTCAACATCTACTGACGCCGGCGCGCGATCCTTCTTCCGTTCCAGATGAGCGCAAACACCACTTCGACGAACCCGGTCGTACAGGCGATTGTCGGCGGGACGGCTCCGCAGCCGGCGCGTTTGATGGCGGCGCGGGGGATGCTGCCGCTGGCGGCGGAGGAGTTGATCGAAGTGCTCGTCTGCCTGCGTGCGGACGGCGAGGCTGAGATCGCCGCAGCCGCCGAGGCGACGCTCGGCGAGCAGACGCGGGAGATTTTCTTAAGCGCGGCTTCCGCCGAGACTGCTCCGCCGCGTGTGCTCCTCTACCTCGCCTCACGCGCCGACGCCGGGCGCGCGGTGCACGAGGCGGTCGCGTTGAACGCCGCCACGCCCGACGAGGCGATCACCGCGCTCGCCGCCACGACCGCCGACGGCGCGCTCCTCGAACTCCTCACCATCAACCAGCAGCGCCTTATACGCACCCCCGCCATCATCGCCGCCGTGCTCTCGAACCCCGCGCGCACACGCGAGGCGGAGCGACGCGCGACGGAAATCCGCCGCGAGTTCTTCGAGAAGGCGCGAGGCGCACAGCAGATCGCCGACGAGTTGCGCGCGCGCGGGATGGCGGCGGCGGCGGAGTTCGTCGAGGCGTCGGAATCCATCGGTGAGGCGTCGGGTCTCACGCTCGACGACGCATGGCTTCTCGCGGAGCACATCGAAGTCTCGGACGCGGACATTGACGAGTCTTGGCTGCCGCTCGAGCGGTTCGAAGAGTTCCTGGCGGAGAGCGACGAGCAGCGCGCGGCGAATCTTGAGCGCATCATCGCGGAGGCGGCGGTTGAAGTCGGCGAGGTCGCGCCCGAACGCATCTCGCTCATCCGGCGCATCATCCTGATGAGCGTCAAGGATCGCATCAAGCTCGCCATGAAGGGCGACCGCGAGGCGCGCGGCATCCTCGTTCGCGACGGCAACAAGATCGTCTCGACGGCGGTCGTCCACAATCCGCGCATCACCGATAAGGAGGTCGAGAACATCGCCGCGATGCGCACCGTCAGCGAGGACGTGCTCCGCCAGATCGGTTTGAACCGCGCGTGGGCGCGCGCCTACCCGATCATCCACAACCTCGCGCGCAACCCGCGCACGCCCCTCGCCACCGCCGTCACCATCCTCCCGCGTCTCCAGAACCGCGACCTGCAATCGCTCTCGCAAAACCGCAACGTCCCCGACGCCGTCCGCCGTCAGGCTCAAAGACTCATCCAGACGCGCAGCGGGCACTGAGAAAGAGCCATGACGGGTAAACGGTGACAGGTGACAGGCAAGAACAGAAAGGTTTTGCCTGTCACCTGTCACCGTTTACGGTTCACGGTCTTCAGAAAAGCTGCGCGGCTTTGCGAAGCACCGACCAAGTCACGTCGGAGATGGTGTGGCTCGCCGCGCCCCACCAGAGACCGGCGAGCGTGGCGAGCGTGAGCTGCTTGAAAGCGCCCTGCCAACGCAAGCCCGCCTCGAAGCCGTGCCACGCGCGCAGGTACTCGGCGAAGTCCGGCGGCTTGCCGACGACGTAACTCATGTAGAGGTAGAAGACGACCGCCGCGACGAGCGTGAGGATAAGAACGAAGTAGACGACGCGGATGAACGTGCCGAAGATGATGCCGTGCGACCAGCGCGAGCGGTGGCGGAACATCATCTTGTAGGGGAGCCACAGGAAGCGGAAGACGCCCCAGCGCGTGTACTGACGCGACTGGATGTCGAGATCGGGTCCGAACATCAAGCCGCCGAAGAGCATCGCCGCCGTCACCACAGTCGCTAGCGCGATGCTTCTCGTCACGCCCCACGCCGCGACGAACGTCGGCACCGCCAGCAGCATCGTGATCGCGTCGTGGGTTTTACCGGAAGGCATGATGGAGCAATCAGCAGTCAGCCATCAGCAGTCAGCCGGAAGGCTGAGGCTCTTACCGGCACATGATAGCCAACAAACGCTCGGATGCACATTGGCGTAAACTGATCGGCTGAGTGCTGATTACTGATTGCTGATTGCTCATCGGCGCGTTTGCCAGCCGCGCGGCGGCGCGGTTAAACTCATCACGCTCGCCGACCGTAAAGAAATGGCTAAACAGCGCGGGAAACTTCAAACCGATCTGGAATACGCGGCGGTGCGCCTGCTGCTCGGCGCGCTTGGGATCATGCCACGTCGCACCGCGGTCGCCGCCGGGCGCGGGCTCGGACGCTTAGCTTACGCGCTCGCGGGTGGCTTGCGCCGCACGGGGCTGCGCAACCTCGAACTCGCCTTCCCCGAAATGGGTGAGGGCGAGCGTCGTCGCACCTTGCGCCGCTCGATGGTCGGTTTGGGACGCCAGCTCGGCGAGTTCAGCCAGTTCCCGCGCGCCACTCCTGAGAGTCTACGCGATCTCGTCGAGTACGACGGCATAGAGATTCTTCACGAGGCGCGCGCGCGCGGGCGCGGCGTCATCTTTCTCACCTGCCACCTCGGCGCGTGGGAGATTCTCTCCTTCGCGCACTCCGCGCTCTACAACCCGATCAGCTTCATGGTGCGGCGGCTCGACAACCCGCGCGTCGAAGAGTTGATCGACGACGTGAGGACGCGCTTCGGCAACCGTTCAATCGACAAAAAAATGGCGGCGCGATCCGCGCTGAAACTCCTGCGCGAGGGCGGCACGCTCGGCATCCTCGCAGACCTCAACACACAGCCACACGAGGGCGTCTTCGTCCCCTTCTTCGACCGCCTCGCCTGCACGACGAGCGGCATCGCTGTCTTGGCGCTGCGCACTGACGCCGCAGTCATCCCGGTCGTCGCGCCTTGGCACGAGGAGCGCGGGCGCTATGTCTTCCACGGCAGCCCCATCGTTGAACTTGTCCGCACGGGCGATCACGAGCGCGATGTCGAGATCAACACCGCGCGATTCACCGCCGCCATCGAAGAGCAAATCCGCAAGTACCCGGATCAGTGGCTCTGGATTCATAAGCGCTGGAAGACACGCCCCGACGGGGAGCCAGACCTCTACGGCAGCGCCGCAGTCACGCAAAAACTCACAGCGACACACGCACAAACTCCTCAAGACGGCGTTCTCGGGACGAAACCGCAAAAATCTTAGACGGGCTTTTGCCAAGCTTTTACAGGGGATTCAGTCTCTCAGCGCGTTCTGTCACAAAATTGTGTAGAAACTTTGAATTTTGTGCTTGACACCTCACAAAGTTTTAGTGTAATTTCACACACGAGTTAGACAGTGAACTTCTTAATAGTTTTTTGAATCGTGGCTGGGATGCGCGAGCGGGTTCAGACCAAGTTTTAGGTTCTATGGGTCATGCAATTATTCTCGCCCGTCAAACGCTCCACCCAATTCCACCGGATCGCCCGTAAGTGACGATCTCCAGCGCCCGTCAACGCCACCCTGAGTCTCCGAGCCTGCCCAAAGTTTTAAGCCTCGTTAGTCCCCAAGCTAACGAGGCTTCTTCCTTTTTGCGCGAAAGTTTTTTCTGGTGTGAGGTTCCGTCTTGCCAAAGGTTTAAGAGTCACATCGCCAGTCCGCCGTCAACTTGTATGACCTGCCCCGTGATGTACTTGGCGGCGGGCGACAGGAGAAAGCAGGCGATCTCGGCGACCTCTTCCGGCGTGGCGAAGCGACCGAGGGGAATCTGTTCGAGTAGTTTCACGCGGTACGCCTCGTCGAGCGCGCCGGACATATCCGTCTCGACCAGACCGAGCGCGAGCACGTTGACCGTTACGCGTCGGCTCGCCACCTCACGGGCTAACGCCTTCGTCAGACCAATCAGCCCCGCCTTCGACGCAGAGTAGTTCGACTGCCCCGCCATGCCGACGATGCCGCTAATCGAAGAGACGTTCAAAACCGCGCCGCCCTCCTCCTGCCTGAGCATGACGCGCAGCGCAGCCTTCGCAAAATTCCACGCGCCTTTGAGATTTGTGTCCACTACCGCGTCCCAGTCGTCTTCCTTCATGCGCAGGATGAGCCCGTCGCGCGTGATGCCGGCGTTGTTGACGAGGAAGTCGATACGACCAAAGGCTTCCTTGGTCTGCTTGACCATCTCGGCGGCGGCTTCCGTCTGCGCCACGTCGCACTGTGTGCCGAGCGCGCCGACGCCTAAGCTTTCAAGCTCAGACTTCAACTGTTCGGCAGCCTGCGCGCTCTTCGCGTAGTTGAAGGCGACCGACGCGCCGCGCCGCGCGAGTTCGAGGGCGATGGCGCGACCGATGCCGCGCGTCGCGCCCGTGACTATCCCGACGCGCCCGGCGAAAGGTTTTGCATTATTGGATGTCGTCGCGTTGTCGTTCGTGCTGCTCATCATTAGCTTCTCTTCAGTCGTTCAGATTCAACGAGCGCAGATATTCTTTGAACTGCGGCGCGAGGTCTGGACGCTTCAAGGCAAACTCAACGGTGGCGACGAGAAAGCCGAGCTTATCGCCCGCGTCGTGGCGCGTGCCCTCGAAGCGCACGGCGTAGAAGGGACGCTTTTTGAGGAGCGCGCGCATCGCGTCGGTGATCTGGATTTCGCCGCCCGCGCCGCGCCCCGTGCGTTCTATCTCCGCGAAGATGTCCGGCGTCAGAATGTAGCGACCGATGATCGCGAGATCGGACGGCGCTTCCGTGTAAGGCGGTTTCTCCACCATGTCTCTGATTTTATAGACGCCGTCCGACACTTCTTCCGCGTCGATGACGCCGAAGCGCGAGATGGCTTCGCCCGCGACTTGCATCGTGCCAAGCACAGGCGCGTCGTACTCCTCATAGACGCGCAGCATCTGCTTGAGCGCGGGCGTTTGCGCGTCAACGATGTCGTCGGCGAGCATGACGGCGAACGGCTCGTCCGAGACGAAGTCGCGCGCCTGCAAGATGGCATGTCCGAGTCCGAGTGCCTCGCGCTGCCGGACGTAAGAGATGCGCGCCATCTCCGAGATCGCGCGTACCTCTTTGAGCAGTTCGTCCTTGCCGCGCTCGCGCAGAAGTAGCTCAAGATCGAAAGAGATGTCGAAGTGATCTTCGATGGCGCTCTTATCGCGACCCGTGACGATGATGATCGACTCGACGCCGGACGCGACCGCCTCTTCGACGACGTACTGGATGAGTGGCTTATCAACGAGCGGCAGCATCTCTTTGGGCGAAGCCTTCGTCGCGGGTAGAAAGCGCGTGCCCAAGCCCGCCGCCGGGAAAACTGCTTTGCGAATCTTCTGTGGCATGGCTTCTGAAGCACTCAGCAATCAGCGTTCAGCGATCAGCCGGAAGTTTTAACCGATGACTAAATGCCGGGCGCAGATCGCTCACAACAAAAAAATCGAAAATCAACTTGCCTTGACACGCTCGCGCGGCGTCGGCGAGGTTGAATTTTTCGTTTGCACGGGCTGTTGAAAGCCTAGAACTTCTATCACACCGCGAAGGAAGGCGGCAAATGCTCGATCTCAACTTCGTCCGCGAAAATTTAGACCACGTGCGCGCCGCGCTCGAAGCGCGCAATCACACGACCGCGCCGCTCGATCAGTTCGCGCGGCTCGATGCGGAGCGCCGCCGCATCATCTCCGAATCGGACAACTTGAACGCCGAGCGCAACACAGCGAGCAAAGAGATCGGCGCGCTGATGAAGTCTGGACATAAGGACGAAGCCGAATCGCGGCGCAAAGCCGTCGGCGAGTTGAAAGACAGGATCGCGGAGCTTGACACCCGCCGCGACGAAGCCGAGTCGAAGATGAAAGAATTGCTCTCGACGCTCCCGAACCTGCCGCACGCGAGCGTGCCCGTCGGCGCGGACGAGTCGGCGAACGAAGAGATCAGGCGCTGGGGCGAGCCGCCACGCTTCGACTTCGAGCCGAAGGATCACGTCGATCTCGGCACGCAGCTTGGCGTCCTCGATCTCGAACGCGCGTCGAAGATCACGTCCGCGCGCTTCTCGATCCTGAAAGGCGCGGGCGCGATGCTCTCGCGCGCCCTCGTCAACTTCATGCTCGACCTGCACACGCGCGAGCACGGCTACGAGGAAGTGCTGCCGCCCTTCATCGTCAACAAGGATTCACTCTTCGGCACGGGGCAGCTCCCGAAGTTCGAGCAAGACCTCTTCAAGCTCACCGATGAGCGCGGGCTTTACTTAATCCCCACGGCGGAAGTACCTGTCACGAACATCTACCGCGACGAGATGTTAGACGCCGCGCAACTCCCGCTGAAATCCGTCGCCTACTCGCCCTGCTTCCGCTCCGAGGCTGGCTCCTACGGTCGCGACACGCGCGGGCTTATTCGTCAACACCAGTTCGAGAAAGTCGAACTCGTCAAGCTCACGCGCCCCGAAGACTCTTACGACGAATTGGAATCGCTGACGCGCAACGCCGAGCGTGTGCTGCAACTCTTAGGCTTGCACTACCGCGTCGTCGCGCTCTCGACCGGC
>JAVXVR010000246.1:0-3014 GCA_032230165.1 Acidobacteriota bacterium
GGCTTCGGCGTGACAAGTGACGAGTGACAAGCAAATCCGCTTGCTCTCTTGCTTGTCACTTGTCACTCGTCACTTGTCACCTATGTTGGTTTTGGGCATCGATCCGGGGAGCGAGACAACGGGCTGGGGCGTCGTCGAGGGCGACGCGCGGCGTTACAAGTTAGTCGCTTTCGGCACGGTGCGTGCCCCGGCGCGGGAGCGTTTCGCGGCGCGGCTGTTGAAGATTTCGGATGGTGTGGAAGAAATTCTAAAGCGTTTCGCGCCGGACGCGTGCGCCATCGAGGATGCGTTCTACGCTGTCAATGTGAAGACGGCACTTAAGCTCGGACAGGTGCGCGGCGTGATCCTTTTGGCGGCGGAGCGTGCGCGCGTGGAGATCGGCGAGTATGCGCCGCGGCTCATCAAGCAGACGGTCGTCGGCTACGGCGCGGCGGAGAAGCATCAGGTGCAGGAGATGGTGCGCGTGCTGCTCTCGATGAAAGAGATTCCGCAGCCTCACGACGCGGCGGACGCGCTCGCCATCGCCATCACGCACCTGCATCATACGAACCTCGCGAGCCGCGTCGAGCGGCAGCCGCCCCCGGCGCGCGTCAAACTCGAAAAGCTGCTCGCGGCGAGCGTGCGACGCCGACGCGCTCCGCGCTAAAGGCTGCGACACTAGAAGCCCGCGCCGGACATACGCAAAGGCGCGTATGACGCCCGGCGGCACGCTAAGTTTTCGTTCTAACCTCACTCTCACCGACGGAGGTCTCACCATGCCTGAAGTTTCCTTGCGACATTCCTTGCACACCGAAGTTCGTCCATCGACGCGCGCGTGCGTCCGTCCTTCGACTCACGCGTTCGCCAGCTCGCGTCTGAACAATCTTTGCCTGAAAAATCTTTTCGTCGCGGCGTCGCTCCTGTGCGCGCTCGTCGTCTTTGTCCCCCGGGCAAGCGCGAAAGGGAAACGGCGCGCGCCTGCGGGCGGGCGTGTCGCGGTCGTGGTTGACGAGCGACTGTCTGCGCTCAGAGATGAGCCGCGACTGTCGGGCGCGCTTGCGCAGCGTCTGGGACGCGGGCGCGCCGTGGCGCTCACGGGCACACGGCGTGCGGCTGACGGCGTGACCTTCTATCAGGTCAACGTCACGCGCCGGACGCGCGGCTGGTTGCAGGCTGAAAGCTTCGCTGCGCCCTCGCGTGCGGGCGACGATGCACGGCTGTTGAGTCTGATCAGAGCCTCGAAAGGCTTCGACCGCGTGGATCGCGCGCGCCTCTTTCTCGATCTCTTCCCGCGCTCGCCGCTCAGACCTGAAGCGCTGCTGCTCTACGGCGACGCCGCCGAGGAGGCGGCGACCGCACTCTCGCGCACGGCGTCGAATCGCCTCGACGAAGATCGCCTGCCCGCCGACCCCGCCCCGCTCCGCAGCTACTACCTCAACTTCAACGGGCTCGACCGCTTTAACCGAGTCGGGGTGAGATTCGCTTTCGATAACGCGACTAAGAGATTTCACTACGACGGCGCGGCGTGGCGAGAAGTCCTCAGCCGCTACCCGCGCAGCCGCGAAGCCGTCGAGGCGCGCAAGCGTCTTGAGTCGCTGTCGGTCGCCTTGAAGTGATGAGTAGAGCATGCACCCTTCGAGTGCCTGAAATGATGCCTCGATTGCGATATCGCCGCGCACGTCGCACGCGCCTTCGCGCCGTTAAAAGAGTGTTGCAAAAATGAGCGCGCGCGGTTAGATTGTCGGCGTTCAATCAAAAGTTATTTCGGGCGGCGGAGGTCTCCCCACGATCAAGCGGGCTCTCATCTCACGTCTCTCGGACACGGCGGAGGTAAAAGAGAAGTGCCAACAGGATCATGCCCGGAATGCGAAGCCGACGTTTACGTGGACACTGACGCCGACAAGGGCGACACCCTCTCGTGCGAGGATTGCGGGACGGAGCTTGAGATTGTCGGGCTCGACCCAATCGAGCTGGACATCGTCGAGGACGACGAAGACGATGACGACGAAGACGATGACGAAGTAATCTGAAGCCCGCATGAATTGAGCGGCGACGTGCGGCGGGACTTTGAAGACGAGCGGCGGGCGGCGACTATCCGAAGTGTGGCGGGTCGCCGCCCCGCCGCTTCTCTTTTTCACCCGCCGTTTTTCTTGTAGCCGGGTCGGTTCTGGCGCAGCGTCAAGCCGGAGGGGGCGGTGATGCGAATCTGGTGGAAGCGACCGTCGCGGCGGTTTTCTTCCGGCGGGTAGAAGGCGAGCACGTAGGTTGAGATCAGTTCGTCTGCGAGCGTCTTAAAAAACGGCTCGAAGTCTTTCTGGTTGGCATAGACGTTCGCGCCGCCCGTCTTCTCAACCAGCCCGCTCACGTCAAGCGGCGTCGGCAACGGCTCGTGCTCAGCCGACGCGGGCGCGAGCAGGCGCGAGTAAGACGGCAGCGTCAGAGTGTACACGCTCACGCCCTCTGCGTTAGCGCGCTCGATGACCGTGTCGGGCGCGACCGTGTCGCCGACGGGGAAGCCGTCCGTGACGACGACGACGGCGCGCTTAATCGGCTGCTGGTTGCGTGTGCGCGGCGCTTCGCGCTTGAGCAACCGCACGGCGTCGTCCACCGCGTCGAAGGTGTGTGTCGAGAGACCGTTCGCCTCGCGCGCGAGTTTGCCGAAGGCGTGATCGAGCTTGTTCGGGTTGTTGGTGAAGTTCTGGAGGACGTTGACTCTCATCCCGAAGGTCGTCACGGCGAAGACAGAGTTGCGGTCGTAGAGCCGCTGCGAGAACGTGCGCAGAGACTGCCCGATGCGCTCCATTTCCGGCGGCGTCAGACTCCCTGAAACGTCCACGGCGAAGACGACCGCCACGGGGCGACGCGCGTTGTCGCGCTGCTCGACGTTGAAGAAGGCAATGGGTCGCTCCACGCCGTCCTCGAAGAGCTTGAAGTCCTGCTGGCGCAAGTTGCGCACGGGGCGACCGCCCGCGTCGCGCACATCCACATCCGCGAGCACGAGGTTGGTGTCCACGGTCAGAACGTCCGCAGGGTCT
>JAVXVR010000608.1:0-14033 GCA_032230165.1 Acidobacteriota bacterium
GTCGCTGACGAGTAGATCGCCGTCCGCGATCAGGGACGGCTGCACGATGCGTGCGTCGGGCGGCAATGGGTGCTGCCAGAGCAGCTTGCCATCGGACGGCGCGACGCTCATCACTCCGGGCGCACACATCTGCACAATCTGCGTGACTCCGTCTATCGTCACTCGATGGGGCGAGCTGTAGCCACCGCCGCCTTTCGGTCCCGTCCAGCGCGGCGCGCCTGTGGCGAGGTCGTAGGCGGCGAGCGTGCCAGCGGTGGCGACGACCACAATGTCGCCGACTACCAGTGGCGAGCTGGCGAAACCCCAGCCGGGCACTTTCGTCTGTGTGTCGGACGCAGCGTTGCGCGACCACACGACGGAGCCGTCGCGTGCGTCGAGCGCGTTCAGGATTCCGGTCGCGCCAAATGTGTAAACGCGACCGTTGCTCAGCGTCGGCGTCCCGCGAGGACCCGCTCCGCCATTCGACTCGACGAACCGTGCCGCGTCGTGGTGTCTCCACACCGGTTTGCCGTTGGTCACGTTGTAGCAGGTGACATCCTCGTCGCCGCCACGCTGCTCCTGCGTGTAGAAGAGATCGCCGTGGACGGCGAAGGACGACCAGCCTGGCCCGACGGGGCGACGCCACAGTTCGACGGGCGGCGTCTTAGACCAGTCGGTCGCGATCCGCACGCCGTGGACGACGCCGTCACGACCGGGTCCGCGAAAGCCGGGCCAGTCGGCTCCGGTCTCCGCTGTTGCCGGAGCCGCCGGGGCTGAAGCGAGTGCCACCGGCTCGTCCGGTTGTTGGGCAAGAAGCCGCTCCTCTGGAGTCTGCGACCAACGCCAGTGTAAATCCGAATTGGCTTCGCCGGTTATGCCGCCCGTCCGCAGAAGCGTCCACACTCCGCACGCGAGCAGGATGGACGCAGCTATGACAGCGCGCCGCGAGCCGTTAGAAAGGCGACGGCTGGCGACCACTGCGACGACGAGCGCGACGCTCACGGTAATGATGCCGTAGGCGGGGAACATCATCCCCATCATGCCCCCCGCGATAGATGCGTGGAGAATGAACCGTGTGGCGATCATCGCGACGATCACCAGGGCAATGGCACCCACACGCTCTGTCCAACGCGCCCGGCTGAAGAATATCCACCACACGAGGATCGCCAACGCGCAGACCATTCCGCCCAACATCTCGAAGATCAGTGCCTTGGGCACGACAACAGGGAGAGCAAACATGCACAGCAATAGCAGCGTTGCGAAGATCACGCCGGGCCACAGCCGGAGCGGCTTACGAGAAATCGGTTCGTCGGATTGTGCGATGGGCATATCAGAACGATACGCTCGTCAGCATTCGTTTGTTGCTGGTATCTCGGCGGGGCTCTACTTCTGACTCAGATGCTAAGCAAGACGATAGTGGGAACTCGTGCGCACATGCATTCGTCAACTGTCCGTCCAACGCACGAATTCACCTGCCGGAAGCGAACGCCTTGACTAATTCGTAGAGAAACTCCTGCGCCTCATAGAGCGACTTGATACTGATCCGCTCGTCGCGACCGTGGGCGCGGTTGTCGTCAATATCTCCGAAGACGCCGGAGACGCCATAGACGGGGATGCCCGCCTGTCGGAAATAGAGGCTATCAGTCGCGCCCGCGCCCATCAATGGGACGACTGGCGTGCCGTGCCACATCCTATCCGTCACGCGCTCGACCGGCTGCATCACCTGTGAAGAGAGCGGCGAGGGCGGGCTCGGCTTATAGACGCCGACGGGCGTGATCTTCACCTGCGGGTCGGCGACGACGCGTGTGAGCGTCGCCTGCACGTCGGTCGCGTTCTCTTGCGGCAGTATCCGGCAGTTGACGAGGGCGCGCGCTGACTGCGGGAGCGCGTTGTCGGCATGACCACCTTCTAATCGTGTGGCGACGCAGGTTGTGCGCATGAGCGCGTTGTAGTAGGGCGTCTCTTCGAGTCGCTTGACCGCCGCAGGGTCGGGCGGGTTCGAGGCGACCGCCTTCATGTCCGCGGCTAACTGTCCCGTCTCGATCTTCGACATGCGCTCGAAGTATGTGCGCGTCACTTCGTTGAGGTTGAAAGGGAACTGGTGGTTCGAGAGGCGGACGAGCGCGGCGGCGAGCTGGTAGATGGCGTTGTCTTTGCGCGGCTGCGACGAGTGCCCGCCGCGATTCGTCGTTTCGAGACGAAAACTTTGAAAGACCTTCTCGCTCGCCTGTATGCCGTTCAAGAGTCGCTGACCCTTCTTCAACTGTCCGCCGCCGCCCTCGTTGATGCCGAACTCCGCATCAACCAGGTTGCGATGGTTCTTAATGAGAAAGTCAACGCCGTTGAAGTCGCCACCCTCTTCGTCAGCGGTTAAAGCGAGGATGATGTCGCGCTCGGGCTTGTAGCCCTCCCGCTTCATGCGGATCAAGTTTGTGACGAAGATCGACGCCATCGCCTTGTCGTCGCCCGTGCCGCGCCCGTAGAGGTAGCCGTCCTGTTCGGTCAGCACGAACGGATCGGTTGACCAGTCCTCGCGCCGCGCCTCGACGACATCAATGTGCGCGAGCAAAAGCAGTGGCTTCTTCGCACCCGTGCCGCGCAAACGCGCGACGAGGTTGCCCTTCTTCGCGTTGCCCGCAGGCACAAGCACCTGCACGTCCTCGGCGGGGAATCCGGCGGCTCGCAGGCGCGCGGCCATTGCCTCGGCGGCGCGCGTGCAGTCGCCGACAGAATCCGTGGTGTTGATCTCGACCAGCTCTTTGTAGATTTCGCGCAGCAGCGTCTGATTTGGATCGGCGCTCGCCTGCGCTCGAACTTGCGCGGCGGGCGCGGCGAGATTGAGCACGAGCGCGGTGACGAGAGAGGCACGCACCAGCGAGGCGCGTAGGGGCTTGAATCGTGTCATCGCTCATTTCCTCCGGGATGAGAAGCGCTCTCTTCTTCGCCGGCTTCGTTCGCAGGGGCTTGACCATTCTCGCCGCTCGCGTCGATGGGCTTGCCCGGAACGAGCAGCGGCGCGTTGTATTTCTTGAGCGTGTCGTTCATCTGCGGGACGGTCTGCGTGATGAAGCGGTTGACCTCGTCAAGCTTCTGTTTGAACTCGGTCTGCAACTCGCCGTAGTAGATCATCTGCGACGGCGTCGGCGCGGCGTTGCCGTCGATAGTGAAGAAGAGACCGCCGAGGCGATCAATTAATTGCGTCCGACCCGAAAAGCCGAAGCCGCCTTCGGGTCGCGCGAGCTTACCCGATAGATCGTCAACCTGCTTCTTGTACGCCGTCATCTTCTCCGTGAAGTCCTTCGGCAGATCGGGCGCACGATCTTTTTCAGTGCGCTCGATGAATTCGAGCTGCGACTTGATGCTGTCGAGTGCGCGCAGGGCGTTGTTGGTCGCCGATTGCATGTCGCGCAGGGAGAGCGATATGTCTTGTAGCTTCTGCAAGTCGCCTGCCGCCACGTTGACGCTCGGATCGAGCCGCACCTCGACCGGCTTCTCGACGGTCTTATCGCCGACCGTGAGCTTGACGGTGTAAGTGCCGGGGACGACGATGGGTCCGCGCGGTCCGCCGAAGAAAGGCTGCTCCTCGTCGGTCGGCGGGCGACGCACCTTCGCGCCGCCGAAGCGCATGTCCCACACGACGCGGTTCAAACCCTGCTCTTTCGCGGGGCGCGCGATGTCGCTCACGAGCTTGCCCTTCGCGTCGAAGATTTGCATCTTGACGGTCGTCTTATCATCAGGCTTCGTCTTCAGGTAGTAAGTGATGAGCGCACCGGTCGGCGGGTTCTGACCCGTGAAGGGTTTGTCGCCGATGCCGTAGCGCGTCATCATCTGCGAGAAGCGAAGGGCGGGTCGCACGTCGAAGAGGTGCACGTCCTCTGTGCGGAGTTGCGGCGTCATCTGCTGAATGGGCGTCGCGTCGTCGAAGACATAGAGGCTGCGACCGTGCGTGGCGATGATGATGTCGTTGTCGCGCGGGTGGATTTTGATGTCGTGGACGGCGACCGTGGGGAGATTCTTCAAACGCAGCGGAACCCAGTCGCGCCCGCCCGTGTAAGAGGCGAAGATTCCAAGCTCCGTACCCACGTAAAGGAGGTTCGCGTTTCTAGGGTCTTCGCGCACGACGTGGACGTAGGCGTGATCGGGCAGATCGCCGGAGATGTTACGGAATGTACGACCGCCGTCAGTTGATTTGAAGACGTATGGATGGAAGTCGTCGAGCAAGTGACGGTCGAACGCGGCGTAAATCACGTCGGCGTCGCGACCCGAAGGCTCGACGTGCGAGACGGGCGAGAAGGGTTTGAGATCGGGAACGTTCTTCGTCAGGTTGCTCCACGTCTTCCCACCGTCCGTCGTCTCCTGCAAGTTGCCGTCGTCCGTGCCGACCCAGATCGTGCCCGCCTTCAAAGGCGACTCGGCGATGCTGATGATCGTCGTGTGATACTCCGCGCCCGTGTTCTCGAAGGCGACGGGTCCGCCAGCCTCGCCCTGCTTCGCCTTGTCGTTGGTCGTCAGGTCTGGGCTGATCGCCGTCCATGACTTGCCGAAGTCGGTTGATTTGAACAGGACGTTCCCGCCTAAGTAAACGGTGTTCTTGTCGTGAGGCGAAGGCAGAAGCGGCGAGTTCCAATTGAAGCGATAGGGCAGCTCGCCTGCGGGGCCACCTTCGGCGGCGCGCTCGGAAGGGATGATTTCCTGCTGCTCGCGGTTAGACATATCTGTGCGGACGACGTTGCCGCCCTGCGACTCGGAGAGATAGAGATCGGGATTGTCAGGGTGATTCAGCATCCAGAAGCCGTCGCCGAAAGAGACCATGCGCCAGTCGTCATTCAAGATTCCGGCGGGCTCGCGGTTGCGGCTCGGTCCCGTCCACGAGCCGTTGTCTTGCAGTCCGCCCATCACGTAGTAGAACGGCTGCCGGTTGTCGGCGAAGACCTGATAGAACTGACCAATCGCCATGTTATAGACGGCTTCCCAAGTGTCGCCCGCGTCGTAAGAGACGGCGACGCCACCGTCCTCGCCCACCCAGACGCGGCGCGGGTCTTTCGCATCCATCCAGAAGGCGTGGTAGTCAACGTGCGTGCGCCCCGTGATCGCGCGAAACGTCCTGCCGCCGTCAATCGAGACGTAAAGGGTCGAGGCGACCGCATAGACGTGGTTCTCATTCGACGGATCGACGCGCACGTGCGTGTAGTAGAAGCCGCGCGAGACGATGCCAGCCTGATCCGAGACACGACGCCACGTCTCACCCTTGTCGTCCGAGCGATAGAGCTTGCCCTCCTTCGCCTCTGTGATCGCATAGACGACGTTCGGGTTCGACTGCGAGACCGAGAGACCGATGCGACCGACGACCTTCGGCAGCCCCGTCGTCATCTTCGTCCACGTGCGTCCGCCGTCGGTCGAACGGAAGATGCCACCTTTGTCGTCGCCGCTGCGGTGCGTCCAGGGCTTACGCTCGAAGAACCACATCGCGGCGTAGATGATGTTCGGATTCTGCTGATCAATGTCCATGTCCGCGACGCCGTGCTGATTGTCTATGTAGAGGGTCTTGCGCCACGTTCGCCCGCCGTCCGTCGTCATGAAGACGCCGCGTTCCTCATTCGGTCCGAAGGCGTGACCGAGCGCGCCGATGTAAACCGTGTTCGGATCGCGCGGGTTGATGAGAATCTTCGAGATACGCTCGGTGTCGCGCAGTCCCATGTGCTGCCAATTTTTCCCTCCGTCCGTTGACTTATAGACGCCGTCGCCAAACGAGATCGAGTTGCGCACGGCGGATTCGCCCGTGCCGACCCACACGACATCTGGATTGCCGGGCTCAAGCGCGATGTCGCCGACCGAGATCGTGTTCTCGCGCTCGAAGATTGGCTTCCATGTGTTGCCGCCGTTCGTCGTCTTGAAAATTCCGCCGCTCGCCGTGCCGACGTAAACGACATACGGGTTGCCCGCCACACCCTCGATGTCGGCGATGCGCCCGCCCATGTTCGCCGGACCGATACTGCGCCATTCGAGGCTCGCGAAGGCTTTCTCCTCATCCGTCACGCGTCGCTGCGGCGTGCCTTGCGGCGAAGGTGAAGGTGTCGGACTTGCCGAAGGCGAAAGCTCCTGCGCCTTGCTGACTGAAGAGAGCGACACGAAACTGAGGGCAACGAACAGGGCGACGTGCGCGCACGCCCGAAGCAGCTTGTATGACATGGACACTCCTGAAAAGATTAGGCTCGGACAAAAGCAGTGTGGTGCGGCAAGAATAAACCAAACCTTGCGCGCCCGTCTAGACGCACCCGGAATTGGCGTCGGATGCTTAGCCCTGTTGACAAGTCATACGCGAAACCCACATAACAGCCCGCGTGAGTCGCGCCTATCAATCATCGCGAGGCAGAAGAGCACTCAGCCTCGCCCTCGTCGCCCTCGTCGTCTTTGTCGCCGTCATCGCGGCGCTATTCGCCTACTTGCATTGGCGGCAGAAACCGCTGCCCACAGTGGTGGGCTGGCACGCGCGCGTCCTGAGGCTTGCGGGCGATGGCGCGCCGGGCACACGCGACGATGTGGACGCGACGCGGGCACGCTTCGCAGACCCTTTCGGCGTCGCGGTTGATGCGGAGGGTAACGTCTTCGTCGCCGATGCTGGCGCGAGCAACCGTATCCGAAAGATCACTCCGCAGGGCGCGGTCTCCACACTCGCGGGCGGCGCGCAAGGGTTCAGTGACGGTCAAGGCTCGGCGGCTTCGTTCAACTCGCCTTCGGCGCTCGCGCTTGATCGCGCGGGGAACATCTATGTCGCCGACACAGGCAACAACCGCATCCGCAAAGTCGCGCCCGACGGCACGGTCTCGACCGTCGCCGGTCAAGGCACGTCTGGCTTCCGCGACGGGCGCGGTGCGGAAGCACAGTTCAACGCGCCCGTCGGCGTCGCAGTCGATGTTCACGGGAATGTTTATGTCGCCGACACATACAACGACCGCATACGCATCATCACGCCCGACGGGGAAGTGAAAACTCTGGCGGGCGTGGGCTCGCCCGGCTACGCCGACGGCGATGCCGGAGTTGCGCGCTTCGACACTCCCTGCGGCGTCGCCGTCAGTGCGAGCGGCGATCTCTTCGTCGCCGACACCGGCAATGATCGTCTGCGACGCATCACGCGCGACGGGCAAGTCTCAACCGTCACCCTGCTTGACGAAGGGCGAAACACGGTCGAGCTGCACGCGCCCGTCGGGCTTGCCGTCACGCACGACAATTTTCTCTACGTTACGGAGCAGAGTCGCGGTCGCATCTGGCAAATCGCGCCCGACTCCACGGCGCGACTCATCGCAGGTCTTGGCGCGGGCTACGCCGAAGGCGACGGGCAGGCGGCGGCGCGCTTCAACCAACCCGCCGGGGTCGCCTCTGATCGCGCGGGCGCGCTCTACGTCGCCGACGCTGCGAACTACCTCGTGCGCAAACTCATCGCGACGGGACAGGTGAGTGGAAGTGAAGCGGTTTCGCAGGACGAGCCGCTACTGCCGCGACTCGACGCGGAGACGCTTGGCATCGAGCGTCTGCCTTATCCGCTCGACCCGCAAAATAGTTGGCACGAGGTAACGGCGACGATGGGCGAAGCGCGCGGCAGCTTCGACTCAAGCGATTCGCGCGATCACCTGCACGCAGGGATCGATGTCACGGGCGCGAACGGCGCGATGGTGCGCGCGGTCTTCGACGAGAAGGTCGCGGGCGTCTTCTCAAACTGGAACTTCGGCGAGAAGGGCGAGGGGTTGCGCCTCGGCGTGTTCACCTATTATCACTTGCGGGTGGGGCGCGACGTGAACGACAAGATGTTCGACGACCCGCGCTTTATTTCCGTCCTTGATGAGCAGGGCAAGCTCGCGCGCGTGCGCGTGCGACGCGGCGCGCGGTTTCGCGTCGGCGACGCGCTCGGCACGGTGAACAAGATGTATCACGTTCACTTGAACTTCGGTGCGCCCGGCAACGAGATCAACCCGCTTCAGCTTCCGCTCGTCAACTTCTCTGACAAGCGCGCACCGCAAATCGTCCGCGACGGCGTGCAGCTCTTCGATGCGGACGGTAAACGCCTGACGGAAAAGCGCGGTGCGCGTCTCGTCGTACGCGGCGCGATGCGCCTTGTCGTTAACGCCTTCGATCAGGTGGACGGGAACGCCGCGCGCCGCCGTCTTGGTCTCTACAAGCTCGGCTTTCAAATCCTGCGCGCCGACGGGCCGCCCGCGCCCGGCTTCGACGAGCCGCGCATTGGCATCGAGTTTGATCGCCTGCCGCCCGCGCGCGACGCCGTGAAGATCGCATACGCGGACAAGAGCGGCATCACAGTTTACGGCAGCGAAGAGACGCAATTTCTCTACGAAGTGACGAACACTGTGCGGCACGGTCGCGCGGCGGCGGGGCTGTGGGATTCGTCGGAATTGCCCGCAGGCGATTACATCTTGCGTATTCTCGCGGCGGATTATTCGGGTAACGTGGCGACGGCGAATCGCGATCTGCCAATCACAGTCGTACGTTAAGCGTCTTGCGCCAAATAACCTTCGACATTCATGCAGATCATGCGCGTGCTTCATCGCGTAGGAAATCTTTTTCGCCGCTCGGGCGAAATTGAACTATCCTTGCCGCCGCAAAGATGTGTGAATCTCCCGGAAGGATGAGACAACGTGGGCACGACCGTCATGCGCCTTGCCACAGGTATGAACATTAAATTTATCAAGCGTTCGTCGCCGCGCTTCTTCATCGTCTTCGCGTCGCTCTTCTTCGTCGCGTGCGGGTCGCATGTCGAAAACGCTGCGCCAACTGCGTCGCCATCCGTTACGCCGCTCCCCATCGCCGAGCTGTTGCGCATGGCTGACGACGATTACGCGAACCGCGCGAACCTCGAACGCGTGCGCGCGGGGCTGAAGACGCTCCGCCGCATCCGCGCCGTCGAGCACGACAACTACGAGGCGGCGTGGCGCGTGGCGCGGCTCGACTACACGCTCGGCGACAGGACGACCGACGATAAAGAGCGCGAGCAAGCGTACACGGACGGCATCGAAGCGGGCGAGACGGCAACGCGGGCGCAGCCCGACCGCGTGGAGGGACACTTCTGGCTCGGCGCGAACTACGGCGGCTACGCCGAATTCAAGGGCGTGATCTACGGTGCGACCTACGCTGACAAACTGCGCCGCGAGATGGAGACCGTGCTCAAGCTCGACGAGAGTTACGAGGGCGGCAGCGCGTTCCTCGCGCTCGGGCAACTCGATCTGGAACTCCCGCAGATGCTCGGCGGCGACCCAACGCGTGCCGCCGCGAATCTGGAGAAGGGCTTGCGCTACGGCGCAAATAACGCGCTGCTTCACCTCCGACTCGCAGAGGCTTACCTCCAGCTCAAGCGCAAAGACGACGCGCGCCGCGAGCTGAACTGGATCGTCAACGCGAAGCCCGACCCCGACTACCTGCCCGAACACGAAGAAGCGCTCAAGCGTGCGCGCGAGTTGCTGGACAAGAACTTTTGAGACGCGAAGCACAGACTGACATCACGGCGGGCGACGAAGCCGGCGCGCGACGGGCGAGGGTGCGTGCGCTCGTGCTGCTCGCGTGCGCCGAGCTGTTCGGGATGTCGCTGTGGTTCAGCGCGTCGGCGGTGACGCCCGCACTTAAAATCGAGTGGCGCTTGTCTGAAGTCGCCGCGAGTTGGTTGACGCTCGCCGTGCAGCTCGGCTTCGTCGTCGGTACGTTGGCTTCCGCGTTGTTGAACCTGCCCGACGTTTTGCGAGCGCGTCGTCTCTTCGCCGTCTCAGCTTTCGCGGGCGCGCTCGCCAACGCCGCGTTTGGTCTCTTCGCGCACGGTTTCGCGTTCGGCGTCTCGCTCAGATTCTTGACAGGGATGTTCCTCGCGGGTGTCTATCCGCCGGGGATGAAGATCATGGCGACGTGGTTTCGGCGCGGGCGCGGGATGGCGCTCGGCGTGCTCGTCGGCGCGCTCACGCTTGGCAAAGCTTCGCCCTATCTCGTCAACGCCGTCGGCAGCCACGACTGGCGCGCGAACATTCTGTTCGTCTCTGTGCTCGCCGTCGTCGGCGGTCTGATCGTCTTGCTCTTCGTCGCGGACGGACCCTTCGCCTTGCCGCCCGCAGAGTTCGACTTTAATCAAGTTCGGCAAGTCTTTCGCAACCGCAGCGTGCGTCTCGCTAACTTCGGCTACTTCGGTCACATGTGGGAACTCTACGCGATGTGGACGTGGACGCCTGTCATGCTGCGCGCGAGCTTCGCCGCTCAGGGCTACCAGCCGACGCTCGCCGAGACGGGATCGTTTCTCGTAATCGGCGCGGGCGCGGTTGGATGCGTCGTGGCGGGGCTTCTGGCGGATCGCGTCGGGCGTACGCTGGTCACTTCGGGAGCGATGCTTGCGAGCGGCGCATGCTGTCTCGTCGTCGGGCTCTTCTTTCAGGCGAGCCCGCCCCTGCTGCTCGCGCTCATGTCGATCTGGGGCGCGACGGTCGTCGCGGACTCGGCGCAGTTTTCAAGCTGCGTGACGGAGCTGGGCGATCCGAAGTACCTCGGCACTGCGCTGACGATTCAAACCTGTCTCGGTTTCCTGCTCACGCTTGCCTCAATCCACCTCATCCCCGTGCTCGTCGCGCACGTCGGCTGGCGCTACGCCTTCGCTGCGCTTGCGCCCGGTCCCGCCTTCGGCATCTACTCGATGCTGCGCCTGCGACGCCTGCCCGAAGCAAGCCGCATCGCGCAAGGTCGCCGCTAATGCCTGCCGAGAACCCGGTAGATTTTCCATTTTTGATGAGTGACGTGGGGCTAACAACGCGCCGCCGTCCGGCATCTAAAATTGACACTGCGGGCGGCTCTTACTATAGTATGCTGACCGTATTTCCTGACAGAGCACCATAGGCTGTGATAAGAGAGTTGAGGCATGTTTTACGATTGCGACACGCGCCGTGCGCGCGTGCGTTGTCGTGCCTTCTGCTCTTCCTAGTCTCGTTCAACGCGGCGGCGGATGTCGTACACCGGCACGAACTCTCCACGTCGCCTCAGTCGGCGAGCGCCGCCGCGACAACTGACACGCTCAGCTCCTCCGATCAGACGAACGACGGTTCGACCGGCAGCCCTCTCAAGACCAAAGACTGCCCCATCTGCCAGCTCCACAAGCACCTGAGCAGCGGGCTCGTCTGCGAGCCGGTGTTCTCACCCGCGCCGCCGCTCGAACACGCTCCCGCGTCGGTCTCCTCAGTCCCATACCTCTCCGCGAGCGCCACGCCGCGACGCGGTCGCGCACCCCCTCAGACCTCCTTAGTCTAGCTTGCACTTCGCCGCCGCCACAGCCACAAGGCTGGCGGTGTGGCGAGCCCGCAAAACCAATCGACTGATCGCCATCGAGCGCGCCAAACCCTACGACTTAGTAGGCGGATGTCACTTAACGACGTTCGTAGCGCTCGCGTAGTCGAATAGAGACTTTGAGAGGTCAATGAAAATGAGTCAGAAAAGCATTCCGAATGTCGCTACGTGCTTCATTCATCGTTTAATCGTCGCCGTCGTCGCCGTCATGATTTTTAGTCTCTCGGCTCAGGCACAGGGGCTCGGTAGCGCCGGCAGCATCTCCGGCGTCATCACTGATCCGAACGGGGCGGTCGTGCCGGGCGCAACCGTGACCATCTCTAATCCCGTGACCGGGTACAAACGCACGGCGACTTCAGACACGGACGGCACTTACCGCTTCAACGACGTGCCGCCCAATAATTACCAGCTTAGCGTCACGGCGACAGGGTTCACGCCTGCGCAGCAGAGTCTGGTGGTGCGGACTTCGGTGCCCATCAGCCTGAATATCCCACTCGCGGTCGGCGGCGTCGGTGACGAGACCGTGACTGTCACGGGCGGCAACGCCTCGGACGCGCTCGAAAACATCCCGACCTCGCACGTTGACGTTGATCAATCTCTGATGACGAGACTCCCGGTCAGGACTCCGGGGGCAGGCTTGAGCGACGTGATCACCAACTCGGCGCCCGGCGTCGTCGCCGACTCGAACGGCTTCTTCCACCCGCTCGGCGATCACGCACAGACCTCTTACTCGATTGATAATCAGCCGATTTCGGATCAGCAGAGCAAGGCGTTCTCCACCTCATTGCCGCCAAACGCTATCCAGTCGGTCGAGATCATCACCGGCTCGACGCCCGCCGAATACGGCGACAAGACGAGCCTCGTTGTCAACGCGATCACGCGCTCCGGTCTCAGCCAGAGGAAGCCGACGGGCAGCTTCAACACTTCCTACGGCAGTTTTGGTACGGTCAGCGAGGACGCGACCCTCGCTTACGGGGGTGCGAAGGTCGGCAACTTTACTGCTGTGACAATCGAGAGGTCGGGGCGTTTTCTCGACGCGCCGGAGTTCGACGTGCTGCACGACAAGGGGCAGTCCGGCAGCATCTTCGACCGCATCGACTACGCGCCCACGTCGAGCGACACGTTCCACTTGAACCTCTTCCTCGCGCGTAACAAATTCCAGATACCGAACCAGTTCGACCAGCAGGCGGTCGGGCAAGATCAGCGTCAGTTGGTGCACACGATCAACATCGCGCCCGGCTACGTGCACATCTTCAACCCGAAGACGGTGCTGACCGTCAACCCCTTCTTCCGTCTCGACACGGTCAAGTATTTTCCCAGTCCTAATGCCTTTTCCGATCAGCCGCTCACCTTCGGGCAGGAGCGGCGGCTCAACAACACGGGCGTCCGCGCCGATCTCGCCTACGTCACGGGGCGGCACAACGCCAAGTTCGGCGTGCAAATCCAGCACACGCTCCTGACCGAGAACTTCCGCTTCGGCATCACCGACCCGAACTTCAACGATCCGGAGAGTGAGGGCTTCCTGCCCGGCTTGACTCAGTTCGATCTGACGCGCGGCGGAAGGCTCTTCAAGTTCCACGGTCACACGGACATCAAGCAGGAAGCCGTCTATGCGCAGGACGCTATGACGTTCGGCAACCTGACCATCAACGCCGGTCTCCGCTTCGATAACTACGACGGCTTGAGCCACGGCAGCTTGTTACAGCCACGACTCGGCGCTTCCTATCACGTCAAGCGGACGGGGACGATCTTGCGCGCCTCATTCACGCGAAACTTCGAGACGCCCTACAACGAGAACCTGATCCTGTCGAACGCGACCGGGCTCGCCGGTCTGACTGACGGGACGATAGGCGATGTCAACGCGCAGCCGCTCCGACCCGGCAGGCGCAACCAGCTCAACATCGGGATGCAGCAGAGCATTGGCAAGCGGATCATCGTAGACGTTGACTACTTCAACAAGCGCACGACGAATGCCTACGATTTCAACACGCTTTTCAACACTCCGCTCACGTTCCCGATCTCTTGGGACAAGTCCAAGAACGACGGCGTTTCGATGCGCGTCAACCTGACGAACTACAAAGGGTTCACGGCGTCCTTCAACGCCGGGCACACGCGGGCGCGCTTCTTCCCGCCCGAGACCGGCGGGCTCTTCTTCAACTCCGATCTGCCGGCGGGCGTCTTCCGCATCGACCACGATCAGAAGTTCGAGCAGGCGACGCAGGTGCAGTATCAATACAATCAATGGAAGCGGCTCGCGCCATACGTCAACTTCACCTGGCGCTACGACAGCGGTCTGGTCTCCGGCGCGGTGCCTGACTTCGCCACGGCGCTGACCTTCACGCCCGACCAGCAGGCGCAGATCGGGCTCTTCTGCGGCAGCACCTTCGCCACGCCGACTCAAGGAATCATGACGTGCTCTTCAACAACTCGCGGCGCGCTGCGCATCAGGATTCCGGCGGACGGGACTGCGGACGACGATCATAATCCTCCGCGCGTCGCCCCACGCCATCTCTTCGACATGAGCGTCGGCACGGACAACCTGCTCCGCACGGAGCGCACGAAGATGACGCTGCGCTTCACGGTCATCAACCTGACGAACAAGCCGGCGCTCTACAACTTCCTCTCAACCTTCAGCGGCACGCACTTCGTCTCGCCCCGTGTCTTTCAGGGGCAGATCGGCTTGACATTCTAAGAGCGGGTCGGGCGAACCGACGCCAGTGGCTGTGATGAAAGAG
>JAVXVR010000336.1:0-5652 GCA_032230165.1 Acidobacteriota bacterium
GCGGAGCAGTTGAACCTCCTGACGGTCGAGGATAAGGACAACGATCTTGATTACGCCCCGACGGCGAGGGCTTACATCGTGTCGAACGCCGTGTGCGCCGCCGGCACGAATACATTCACCATCAACAGGGTGAACCCGGATTTCGGTTCCGGTTTGAGCGAGACGCCGGACGACGAACCGGCTAAGTTCAGAGACCCCGCCATTGAAATCCGGGACTTTACCTAGGCTTGAGCGGCAAATCGCCGCGCCCGGACGCGGCGCGTCGTCGGCATTTACGGTAACAAGCCGACGCGGCGGTTCGTCGCAAACTACAGTCGCGCGTAGGGCGGGCTTGGCGATAAAAAAACTCCGTGTGCCGTCGCGCCCGACGGTCGCGCGCCGGACTGCGCGGAAACCACCCGCGCGCTTCGGGCGGGCTCGCCCGGCTCAGTCGTGACGCTCATGCCTGCGGCACGCACGCTTGCAACGATGAACGTAAATCTAGGACAACCCACGCCGGAGCGTCACACACCGTCGGAGTCACTGAACGCGCGTTGGGCGGAATTGTGCGGGCGCTATCTTCCCTTGTTGCCGGAGAAATCGATCTGGAGGTACAGCCGCGAGTCGCTGCCGGGTGATCCGGAGCAGGGATGGAAACTTCATGTTCCCGCGACCGTGCTCACGGCGGGGCGGGTGCTGCAAACGGTCGCCCCGCTGCTGCGCCGGCGCGGCGTCTTGTACAAAGCGCCCGCCTCGCTCGGCGAGTTGGATAAGCTCAACTGCGGTCTGTTCTACGGCTACAGCCAGGTGGGGAAGTTCCTCACCGTTTATCCGCGGACGAACGAGGAGGCGCTGCTGCTCGCGGAGGGGCTCTACCAACTGACGCGCCGTTTGACCGCCCCCGCCGTCCCCTTCGACATGAAGTACCGCGCCGACGGCTGCGTGTACTACCGCTACGGCGCGTTCAAGGTGCTGGAGGTAGAAGACCTCAACGGGGAGAGCACCTACGCCATCCGCGACCCCGAAGGTAATCTCGTCCCTGATATACGCGACTCACCGACCATGCCTGACTGGGCATCCGACCCTTTCCTCTGCGGGCGTGAGCGCGAAGCGCACGACACGGCTGTGACCCCGCTGCGAACCACCTTCAAGGCGTTTCGCGCACTGGCGCAGAGGGGGAAGGGCGGAGTCTATCAGGCGCTCGACCTAAGTGTGACGCCGCCGCGACTCTGCATTCTGAAGGAGGGGCGCAGGAACGGCGAGGTAAGTTGGGACGGGCGGGACGGTTTTTGGAGGGTCAGGCACGAGGGTCGCGTCCTCGGCGCGCTGCTCGACGCGGGCGTCAATGTGCCGCGCGTCTACGCGTCGTTCATGGCGGAGGAGAATTACTATATCGCCGTCGAGTTCATTGAGGGCGAGAGCCTCGACCATTGGCTGAGCCGGAGACGGCGAAGGCTCGCGGTCGCCGCCGCGCTGAAGTGCGCCGCCGAGTTGGCACGGCTCGTCGCGCGGGTTCACGCGGCGGGCTGGGTCTGGCGCGATTGTAAGCCCGGCAATGTCGTCATCACGAAGAGCGGCGAGCTTCGTCCGCTCGACTTCGAGGGCGCGTGTCCGGTTGACAGTCCCGACCCGCTGCCGTGGGGGACGCCCGCCTACTCGCCGCCGGAAGGCAACGACATGTTCCGAGGACAGTCGAGGCTGCCCGAAGACCTCTATACGTTGGGTGCGACCATCTATCTCTTGCTGGCGGGTCGCCCGCCCGACTCCGTGTCTCCATTGCCGCTTGAGAAGATGAGGAGGAACGTCCCGGAAGACGCGAGAAGAGTCGTGGCTGAACTGCTCGACCCAGACCCGCGTCGTCGGCTCGACGCGCTGGCAGCGGCTCACAGGCTGGAGGCGTCCCTCGTTCCTGAAGCCTCCCGGCACGATCAGGGCATGAGCTTGAGACGGCGGGCTAGCTCTGCAAATCTTGGGTCGGGGCGGAGATCATCATATATCGGATCGGTCGTGAGGTAGATGAGACCAGCGAACTTATCCTCGTAAGCCTTCTCCAGCATTGAGAAGGCTTGATCCCTATCACCCAAGCCGATGTAGACGAGCGCCTTCTCGTGTGGCGAGATGGGATCGGAAGACTGTTCCAACTCGTGGATCATCCGCATCGCATCGTCGCGCCTGTCAGCCTTGGCATAGGCGTAGCCGAGCGCGGCGGCAGCGTGAAGCGGTTTGATCGCATGCAGCTTTTCGAGCGTCTCGACGGCTTGCGGATACAGACCCTGTTGCAACTGCACGAGCCCCAACATGTGCAGGCACTGCGGGCACTTCGGGTCCTGTTCAAGCATCTGGCGGAAATACTCGGCGGCTTCGTCGTACTGGCTGGCATAATAGAGAGCGCGTCCATAATTCATGTCGGCGAGCGGCGAATAGGGGTCTAAGCTCTTAGCGATATCACTCTCTTTGAGAGACTCGTCGAAGCGTCTTAAGACAAACAGAACGTTCGAGTACCCGTAATGAGCAGGCGCGTAATTCGGGTTAAGCTCAATCGCGCGCCTGAACTCCTGCTCCGCGCGACTCCAATCCCATCCGTAGTTCAACTCGAAAAGCCCCATGGAGGTGTGTGCCTCCGGGAGTGAGTCACCGGCTTCGATTGCCTGTCGCGCGGCATAGCCCGCTTTGTCCATCGCCTCTTTCGTCCGCAAGGGACCGTACCCGACGTTCGTTGTGAGCACGTACGAGTCCGCTAACCCCGCGTATGCCTTAGCGAAGGACGGGTCTATGCTGACCGCTTGCTCGAAGCAGTTGATCGCCTTCTGAACATCGTCCCGATTCTTCCTCAGGCGCAAGTAACGTCGCCCTTGCATGTACAGGTGAAGCGCCTCCTCGCTGTCGGTCTGGCGCTTGGTGAGGAGCTTTTGCTCGCCGGCGATCAGCCACAAGCCGAGCTTTGAAGCCACCTCGCGGGTGATGTTGTCCTGGAGGGCAAAGATGTTGGCTGAGTCCAGATCGAACGTGCTCTCCCAAATCTGCGCCGCGTCCGCCGTGTTCAGCAGTCCGACGTGGAGTCGTAGCGATTCGCCCTGCTTGAAGACTTGACCGGAGAGCACGGCGTCGGTTTTTAACGCGCGACCGATCTCGGCGAGGGCTGCCGGTTCGCTCTTTCCGGGCGGGACGGCGCTCGGCAGTTTGATCTTGAGCCTCGGCAGATAGGAGAACTTGTCGAAGAGATTCCGCGTCAGCCCCTCACTCAAATTGTCGGCGGCGGGGTCGCCGCTGTTGTTCGTGATGGGCAGGATCGCCAGCGTGTGAACCTCTGACAACTTCTTGTAGACAAAGCCCGCGCTGGCGAGGAGCAGGCAGACGAGCGCGAGCGCCGCCGCGGCGTAGTACTTGAAATGAACGTGCTTGACGAAGGCGCGCACCCGCATCTTCATCGTCGCGGGCGCAGGCACGACGACGTTGCGTATGTCGCGGAGGTCTTGGAGCAGTTGGTCAGTCGTCTCGTAACGCAGCCCGCGATCCTTCGCGAGACATTTCCGGACAACGTTTTCTACGCCGCGCGGGAGACGCGGTGGGAGTCCGGTGAGCGGCGCAGTCTCATCCGCTTTGATGGCTGAGATAGTTTCCTCGTCGGTCTCACGCCGGAAAGGGTTCCCGCCGCCGAGCATCTCGTGAAGGACGATGCCGAAGCTGAAAATGTCGCTGCGGCAATCCATCTCTTCGCCACGCGCCTGCTCCGGCGACATGTAAGCGACCGTCCCGATGACAGCCCCTGACTGCCGTGTCTGTCCGGGCGCGCCGCCCGCGCCCTCCGCGTCCTGCTGCTGTCGCACGAACTTGGCGAGTCCGAAGTCGAGAACTTTGACCTGCCCGTCCGCCGCGACGATGATGTTCTGCGGTTTCACGTCGCGGTGAATGACGCCGCGCGCGTGCGCCGCCGAGAGCGCGCCGATGATCTGCTCGGCGAGGTCGAGGGCGCGCTCAGGTTCGAGCGGCTCGCGGCTCAGCAGCGCGGAGAGCGTCTCTCCCTCGACGTACTGCATCACGATGAAGTTGTGGCTCTCCGTCTCCTCGACGCCATAGACCGCGCAGATGTTCGAGTTCTCCAGCCGCGCGACCGCCCGCGCCTCCTTCATCAACTGCTCGCGCGCCCACTCGCCGCCGACGAAGTTGTTGGCGATGAACTTCAGCGCGACGGGGCGTTCGAGCACGCTATCCTCCGCGAGATAAACCTCCCCCATGCCGCCCCTGCCGAGCAGCCGGACGACGTTGTAGTGGCCGATTGAGCTACCCGCCAGCGACCCGCCCAGATCGCCGGAGAGGACTTTAATGCCGAGGCTGAGCGCCGGCTCTTCGATGAAGCTATGTTCCGATTCCAGTGCCTCGACGAGCGACTCGACCTCACGGCGCAAGCCGTCGTCGCCGGCGCACTCGCGCGCGAGATAGTCCGCCCGCTCCGCATCGCCCAGTTGCGAGGTCGCGTGGAACAACTCTTCGAGGCGCTGCCAGTTGTTAGTCCGCACGTCTGATCTCCCTCGCCAGCCACGCCTTCGCCATCTTCCAGTCGCGCGCGATGGTGATCGGCGAGACACCCAAGACCTCCGCCGTCTCCTCGACAGAGAGTCCGCCGAAGTAGCGCAGCTCGACCACGCGGCACTTGCGCTCGTCAATCGCCGCCAGCCGCTTCAATGCCTCGTCGAGCGCGATCAGATCAGCCGACTTCTCCGGCGTGATGACGGCGACCTCGGAGAGCGACACCTGCACGGCGTCGCCGCCCCGCTTCACGCGGTGGCGGTCGCGCGCGTAGTTCAAGAGGATGCGGCGCATGATCTGCGCGGCGATGCCGAAGAAGTGTGCGCGGTTCTGGCAGCGCACGTTCTTCTGATCGACGAGCCGGAAGTAGGCTTCGTTGACGAGAGCGGTGGTCTGGAGCGTGTGACCGGGGTGCTCCCTGCGCATGTAGTGACGCGCGATGCGGTGGAGTTCTCTTTCGATAAGCGGCAGCAACTGCTCCAGCGCCGCCTGGTCGCCGTCGCTCCAAGCCAAGAGCAGCCGTGTGATGTCTGAGGGTGGGGGCATCGGGGGCAAACTCTCCAGCCCAAGCGCCATTCGAGAGAGATGGTGCTTCTCACACCTGAGTTGCTCGCGCGCGCAGCGCGAGCACGGGCATCAAGACAAACTGGCGTGATAGTTCTCGGACTGATTTGGTGCGTTATGAGATGGACGGGAACAACATCCGCACTATCGGCGTCGCGCCGGCGCGCTCAACGTCGAGCCCCTGCTCGCCGTGCCGGAGCATTTATACAGCGACTGCCTTAGGAAATTCAATCCTCGCATGACTTTCTCGACGACGCACATATTCTCTGACGCGCCTGAAAACCACGCGCACCCGAAATCGCTTCGGCAAGCTGCCGTGCGGAACCCAACCATTGGAGGCTGAAATGCGGACTAAAGAAAACATGACCTCTGCCCTGCTGGTCTCGGCTATCAAAGGGGCATTACTGATCTTGTGCTGTCTTTCCCCCACGCGGGCGCAGGAGCAGGCGCAACCTACGCTGAAAAAAGATGTCAGAGTCTACGTCAGCGTGATGGACCCGGACACAGTCGCGGATGTCTTCGGGCGCAGGATCGGGAAGCGGTTTGTCGCGATTCAAGTAACCATCACAAACCGAAGCAAAG
>JAVXVR010000380.1:0-3295 GCA_032230165.1 Acidobacteriota bacterium
ATCTTCATGACGGACGCCGACGTTGATGGCTCACATATCCGTACGCTGCTCTTAACTTTCTTCTTCCGGCAAATGCCGCGACTAATCGAGGGAGGGCACGTCTACATCGCGCAGCCTCCGCTGTTTAAAGTAAAGCGCGGCAAGCGTGAAGAGTACATCAAGGATGAGCGCTCGTTGGTTCGTTACCTGATGCGACAGGCGACAAGTGAGTTGAAGGTCAAATCGGAAGAGACGGGCGTCGCCATCGAAGGGCGTGAGCTGGCTCGCTTACTTGAGCAGATGGTCGAGTACAAGCGTTATTGTGAAAAATTGGTGCGCCGTCTGGGCGGCGACGAACAGTTACTTTCAATCTTGCTCGACGCGCTGGCGGGGCGTAAGGGCGTCCTCCGCCGGCAGCAGAATATAAATCTTCGCGCCGTCTTTCAGGACGGCAAGGGTGAGGCGATGGCTCGCATCGAGGGGCAGCTCGCCAAAGCGCGTTACCGCACTGAACTCTCGACCGACGAGGAGCACGGTCTCTGGGAGATCGGGACGACGGCGACGAACGGCGCGAAAGTCGTCATCGACTGGGAACTGGCGAGTCACGTCGAATTTCAGAAAGCTGTCGAGCTGCATAGATCGCTTGATGAGAGTTTAACCGCCCCGTTTATCCTCGGCGAGAACGGGACAAGCCAGCAGATTGGAACGCGCGATGCTCTGCTCGAACGAGTGCTCGCTGCGGCGAAGAAGGATTTGACCATTCAACGCTACAAAGGTCTCGGCGAGATGAACCCGGAGCAGCTTTGGGAAACGACTATGAACCCGGAAAAGCGCACGCTTCTTCAAGTCAGGATCGACGACGCAGTGGAGACGGATCAAATCTTCACCGTCTTGATGGGCGATGCTGTCGAGCCGCGACGCAAGTTCATCGAAGACAACGCGCTGGACGTTAAGAATCTGGACATCTAGTGCGAAGGATGCGCCGAGACGTTCGCAGGTAAGTTAGTTTGACACGGTACGCTGGCGGACTTAAGATAACGACACTTTCCTCTTGTGGACTTTTGCCCGCTGCATACATCTCGCGTATGCAGCGGCAAATTTTTTTTGTCCAGAAAACGCGGGCGCGCGGGCAAAAGCTGTATGACCGCGGAAGGCGAACAATGAAGTGGACGCCGCCGCCGCATAGGTTTCGGCAGCATCTCCACGTCTCTTTTGCTTCCTGCCCCGCGCGAAACGGATGTCCGCCTTACTTCTCGCGGTCGACGGCGGAGTTGACCTGCTCGTCCAAATCAATTCGCTTCGTCGAAGTCGCGCCCTGCTGGTTATAGTAGCCGCCGGGCGCGTGCTGCCCCGACTCGCCGAGGTCTGCGGTGCGTTCCTTGTTCGTCACCTTGCCCTGCTGGTAGTCCGGCTCCGAGGGCTCGTTCGTGTCAGTCCCGATCTGATTTTCGTTCGCCATGCTTTGCGCTCCTTTATTCTGTCGTTTCGTTAGAGCTTGATGATTCGCGAAAACGGCTGACGCGGAATCGGTAGAGTCTGACGGGCTCGTCCGGTGCGATGCCAGCCTTGCGCGCGGCGATCTGCACTTGTTGATCGGCGTTCTCGATCCCCTCTATGTCCGGCAGCAGCAGCCCGCGCCTGACGCCCGCCTCATCTTCGACGATCACGCCATAGTTCTTCGGATCGAGGTCTTCAAAGCGCGCGGGTTCAGGCTCCGAAAGGATATCGACGGAGTAGCGCAGGTGCGGCAGCTCGTCGAGCGCGACGGGTGGGAAGCGCGGGTCGCGCGTCGCCGCGCTGACGGCGTTCGCAGCTAACTCTTCGGCGAGGCTGTCCTGCGTCGGCTCGACCGTGCCGATGCAGCCGCGCAGTTCTCCGTCCTCCGTTTTGATCGAGACGAAGCACGCCGCGGGCTGATCAAAGAGTGCGCTGGACGGAGCGTCTGCGGAGCGCAGCACGCGACCTTCGCGGACGTAAGTTTCGACTGCGCGCCGCGCAAGTGCGGGCAGACTTTCGACAACGCCATCGCGGGAATCTTCACCGTCTCCCGTCGAGATTCGAGCGGCATTTTCTTTATCGGGCGACCGACCGACGACATCGCGTGCGACAGTTTTTGTTGACGCGGCAGCTTCATCTTCGGACTTACTAAATTCTTTCGTCTCCGCTGTCGCGCCGCCGCGCGCGAGTTGTGCCACCATGTAGCCGACGCCAAACGGCGCTTCGTAGTGCATGACCTCGCAGTCCGCGCGCAAGCCATCAGCCGCGCCGACCGCGACGAGCATCGAGCGATAGCCACACTCGCCCGCGAGCCGTCGCAGGTTCGGATCGATCTCGGCAATGCGCGCGGGCGCAGACGCGCGTATGCTCGCGACCACCTGCTCGTCGAAAAGATGCGCGTCCGGGTTGTAGCCCGCGGGCGCGCCGCGCGTGAGACGGTGGCTCAAGTCGCCGCTGGCGACAAACGCGACCGTGCGCCCGGCTGCGTCAGCCGCGCGGCGGACGCACGCTCCGAAACGCAAATGATCGCTATCTGAACGGAAGCTGTAGCCGAGCGCGACGAGGCGCCCGCGCCAGCCGTTGCGTAGCAGAAAGTAGAGCGGGACGGCGGTTCCGTGATCGAGTTCGTAGCCTTCAAGCGGCGCGAGTTCAAAACCTTCTTCGGCGGCGGCGCGTTCGAGCACGTCGAGTAGTCCGGCGTCGAGCGGCGCGGAGACAGTGGCTTGCGGGGCGCGAAAGTGTGCGAAGCCACCGCGCAGCTCCGCGTCGCGGTAGGCGACGAAGGCGTGCGCTTCGAGCGGCGCGTGCGGTGAGATGATGAAGACCGTCTCAGCGCGGCTTGCGACGACGCGCTCAGTCATCTCGCGCATCGCGTCAATGGAGCCTGCCACTTCGCGCGCCGCGTCCTGCCCCACCTCCGGCACCATGATCGGAGGGTGCGGCGCGACACCGACGTAAACAAGAGAGCTTGTCGCCATCTCTAACACAGACCGAAAACGAAACCATCGCCCGCTTTCTGAAAACGTTCGGGGGAATCGCTACAACGGTGATGGACGACGCAGACGAAAACTATTTTCGGGGGATGCCGGGATTTTAACACAGCACGAGCGCGCCGTCGCAAGGCAACTACACAACGGGCGACCACGCGCGCGTGAAAAGAGTTAAAGGCTACTGTAGGATGAAAGCGCGTTTATGGACGACAACGAAATTTTTGATCTGCTGATCGTCGGCGCGGGACCAGCCGGGTCTTTCGCGGCGGAACTGCTCGCGCGCTCTGGTAAGCGCGTGGCGCTGTTCGACGGTCGCCCGCCCGCCGAGC
>JAVXVR010000529.1:0-7738 GCA_032230165.1 Acidobacteriota bacterium
TCTCGCGCTCGAAGGTGTGATCCTCGACCGGGTACGGCGCGATCTCCCAGTTCTCTTTGCGCAGCTCGATCAGCTTCTGCACGAGCCGGACGGAGTCTTGAAAGTTGACGTTCGTGTCCACCATGCCGTGGCAGATGAGGAGCGCGCCTTTGAGACCCGCCGCGTGGTAGATGGGCGAGCTGCGCTCGTAAGCCTCGCGGTCGGACTGCGGGAGGTTCAAGATGTTCGAGGTGTAAGGGTGGTTGTAGTGCGCCCAG
The DNA here is from genome assembly GCA_032230165.1 of Acidobacteriota bacterium. Classification (GTDB taxonomy): domain Bacteria; phylum Acidobacteriota; class Blastocatellia; order Pyrinomonadales; family Pyrinomonadaceae; genus JAIVGV01. Next base: position 258 of record JAVXVR010000529.1, read on the forward strand.
TCCGTGACGGGGCGCAGCGCCGCGCCCGCCGCGAACGTGTCGGGCTCTGTGAACATCGCCATCAAAGTGATGAAGCCGCCGTAAGAGCCGCCGTAGAGACCGACGCGCTTCGGGTCAACGCCGTGCTGCGAGACGAGGTAGCGCACCGCATCAACGTGATCGGTTAAATCCTTCCCGCCCATGAAGCGATAAATTCCGGTGCGCCAGTCGCGCCCGTAGCCGGAAGAGCCGCGATAGTCTATGTCCATCACGAGGAAGCCGCGCTCCATCAAGAGATGATGGAACATGTACTCGCGATAATAGTTGCTCCAACCTTTGTGGACGTTCTGCAAGTAGCCCGCGCCGTGGACGAAGATGACGGCTGCGCCGCCCGCGCGCCAGTTCGCGGGCTTATACAAGTGACCGTAAACGGTCGCGCCGTCGCGCGCCTTGAAATCAACGATGGGCGGATCGATCCAGTTGTAGGTGAAAAATTCCGGCAGCGGCGAAGTCGTGACTTGCTTCGCTTGCGCGCCGGGCGTCATCGCTTCCAAGTAGAGTTCAGGCGGCTTGTTGCTGTAGGAGCGTATGACGGCGAGCATCTGTTCGTCGGGCGAAATCTCCGACTGGTTGTTGCCCGCCAGAGAGGTGATGCGTGTGCGCGCGCCGCCGTCAGTCGGCATGGAGTACAGGTGACGCTCGAAGAAGCTGCCCTCGCTCGAAGTGAAATAAAATTTCGACTTGTCGTCGGAGAGCCGCACGTCTGAGACTTCAAACTTGCCGGAGGTCAACTGCGTGGGCTCGCCGCCTTCCGTCGAGACCGTGTAGAGGTGCGACCATCCGTCTCGCTCAGAGATAAAATAGACGCGGCGGTTATCGGGCAGCCACCCCAGAGTGAACGCGCCGGGTCCGTCAACCCACGCGTCGTCGTGGACGGTCGCCAGAACTCTGGTCTTCCCCGTCGCGGGATCGAGCAGCATCACCCAGCGATCTTTATTGTCGGCGGAGCGCGCGAGCATGGCGGCTTGGCGACCGTCGTCCGACCACTGGAGTTGGAAGAGTTGCACGTCGCGGTCGCGCTGTTGCGGCTGCGCGCCCTGCTGTCGCTCGGTCTGCGTGCGCGGCGGCTGTGGTTGAACGCCCTGTTGATTCTGTTGCTGACTCTGTTGCTGGGTTTGCTGAGCGGTCTGCTGCTCGATGGAGCGGCGCGGGGCTTGCGGTACGGGCTGCTGCACGTCGCCGCGCTCGCGCTGCGTCTGCTCGGTGGCGTTGCCTTCGGTACGCGTCTGCACCTGCGGCGCGACTTCGACGCGCTGACCGTGATCGACCGGCTTGGCGTCGCCCGTCTCGACGTTGATGATCATCTGTCGGCTGCGCCCCTGTAGGTCTCCGACCTTCGTGCGACCCGGAATGTCTTCGGTGTAGCCGGAATCCGAGACGTAGTTCGGCACGATGGTGTTGCGCGCGCCCGCGGCCTGCTCTCCTATCGTCGCGATGACGAACGTGCCGTCGGGCGAGAGCGTGAGATTGGCGACCGTCTGACCCTGCGGCAGGTTCAGAGGCTTGCGCTTCTCCTGAGCCTTGCGCCGCGCGTCCTGTTGCTCGCGCGCCTCGACGCGCTCGCGCACCGCGTCGATCAATTCGCGCTCTTCTTTACGTACCGTCTCCTGACTATCTGATCCGCCGCCCTGTGCGCCGACCGCCGCGCTGATGCCGCCACCGCGCTGTCCGCCGCCGCCGCCGCCGCCCGCGAGTTGCGGTTGTGCTCCGCCCGCGACGCCCGCGCGTATGTCGGTCAACTGTTCGAGCGAGCCCGTATCGAGCGACATCAAGTAGAGGTTGCCCGCGCGCGTGAAGGAGACGTGACGCTGGTCGCGCGTGAAGTGCGGGTTCTGCTCGGCGTCGGTCGTACGCGTCACCTGTCGGCGCGTGCCCGCGCGGTGATCGTAGATAAAGATGTCGCCGTCTTCTGAGAAGACCGTCAACGTCTTGTCCTTCGACAGCTCGCCGTTCGCTGGCGGCGCGAGTTTCGCTTCGTCCTCCGAGAGTTTCCTTAAATTCGTGCCGTCGCGTTCGACCACGTACAAGTCCATCTCTTTCAAGCGCGGCTCGCTCGCCTGCTTCCAGCGGAAGTAAATTTTCCGGCTGTCCTGCGACCAGCGCACGTCCTGCGGCGGGTAGCCGACGAGCGCCGGACCGCGCATGATGCTGTCAACCGTCAGCTCAAACTTCTTCGGCGCGGGCGCGGGCGCGGGCTGCTGCGCGATAATGAGGCGTGCCTGCGGGACGAACAGGATGACGACACACAACGCGCCGAGCGCGCGACGAGACGTGCTAGTTTTCATGCTCCACCTTTTGCTTCGGATGATTCGACGGGGCTAACATCGCGGCGCGCGCACATGCAAACTTCGGCGCGACGGAAAAACGAAATGAGCGAACGCGAGCCGGATGATACACCAAAACCTGCGGACGCGCCGACACCCGCGCGCGCGCGCGAGCCCGGCGATTATTACTACGACGATGCGACGGGTTACGAGATTTACGATCCTGACGCCGACGAGCAATCTCCGCCCGACGAGCACAGCGGGAACGCCCCGCCGGCGGACGTGTAGAGACTAATCAGGCGCGTATCGCTCGAACCTCCGGACACGTTTGACTACTCCGCTGCAGGCGAGTAAAGATACCCCGCCTCGTGCCCACTGCCGCAAGGCAGCAGCATCGCCCCGTGCGCGTCTCACGCGCCGTGATTATCAACCGAAATTTTCGACAGCATTCTCGCCCCGAACCAAACTTCCGGAGGTCTCTCACGTGGCAACGACCGAAGAGTTGGCAGATAGAATTTCGAAGCTCGAAAAAGAGGGCAAGTTGAAATTCTTCGTGCAGTACCTGCTCTCACCTTTACTCATCATCTCCGTCGGGACTTTCATCAACTGGCGCATCGAGCAGGGCAAAGCTGAGGCGCAGCGCCTGGAACTCGCCCAGAAGATGATCACGACCATGTTCTCCGGCAACGCGGATCAGGCGTTCGCCACCGAGCGACTGCTGACGAAGGTCGTCGATCCCGACTACGCCGCCGATCTTCACCAGAGCGTCGCCAGGTACTACCAGAATAAAGTTGACGCGAGCATCAAGCAGGGCGACGTCGAGGGAGCGGCGCGGATCGTCTCGGCGGCGCGGACGATTGGCGGCACGGCTGCCGATCAGGTGGTGCAGTCGGTGGATCAGAATCAGACGCAGAAGAACACCATTCAAGCTTACACGAGCAAGTCGCAGGAGGCGGCGCAGAAGGAGCGTGAGGGGTTCGAGAAACTCATCACGGGCGACTACGACAGCGCCGCCGCCTCCTTCGAAGCCGCCGAGCAGGCTTACCACTCCTACCACAGCGCCTACGAAATCGCGCACCTGTTGAGGTTGAGGAGCGCGGACTTAAACGATCCGGCGCGGCGCAAGGCGGTCTTGCAAGAGATCGTGAGCCGCCACGCCTACGGCGCGCCGCCCGATCTGCTCCAGCGCCTGAGAGAGCTTGCGAACTCGTAGCCCCTGCCCGACGCCCCGGGCGAACTTCACTCTCATAAATCCGAAACGAGGCGACATGAAAAGACGACGATTCATCTCCGCGTTGACACTAGCCACCGGCGCGGCGGCGCTGCGCCCGACCGCGCGCGCCATCGGAGCAGCTGGTGGCGCGGCGCGGATCAAAAAACAGAGCGACGGAGGGCAACTCACCTCAGCCGAGCGCCGCGTCGGCGACGTATCAATCCTCGATCTGAGAGGGCAAATCACGGGCAGCCGCGGCAGCGTCGCGCTCAGCCGCGCCATCGCACGGCTCCGCCGGGACGGGCGACGCAAAGTTCTGATTAACCTCGCGGACGTGTCGAACATAGACGACCGTGGGATCGGCTCGCTCGTCTCAGCCTACACGACGATCAACCGCGACAGCGGTCAGCTCAAGCTCCTCAACCTGACCGCGAAGGTCAAAGACTTGTTGGCGATCACGAAGCTGCTGACCGTCTTCGACGTTTATGATAATGAGGCGGAAGCGCTCAACAGCTTCAAGGACGCGCCCGCCCCGCGCGGGCAGGATTCGGGCAAGCAGCACGCACGCGCGGCGGGGGCGGCAACCTCAGACACAGAGATCGAAAATAAGGTGAAGCAGATCATCGTTGATGAACTCGGCGTGAAGGAGGCTCGGGTCAAGCCCGCCGCGCGCTTCATCGAAGACCTCGGCGCGGACTCGCTCGACATCGTGGAGTTGGTCATGCGCTTCGAGGAGGAGTTCGGCATCGAAATCCCCGACGAGGACGCCGAAAAATTGGAGCGGGTGCGCGACGTTTACAGCTACATCAAGCGTAAGCTCGCCGGTCGCCCGAAAAAGTAAAAGCCGGGCTGAACGCCCAGCCCGGCTTGATACCCCCACGCGCGATGCACAAACTCTAAGACTCTTTCTTCTTCGGTCGCAGGTTCGACGCCAGCACGCGCTTGCGCAGGCGGATCGAGGCGGGCGTGACTTCGACCAGCTCGTCGTCGGCGATGAATTCGAGCGACTGTTCGAGCGAGAGGTCTTTGACGGGGATGAGTCGCATCGCCTCGTCGGCGGACGCGGCGCGCATGTTCGTCAGCTTCTTCTCCTTGATGATGTTCACGTCCAGATCAACGGCGCGCGCGTTCTCGCCCACCACCATGCCCTCGTAAACTTTCGTCGTGGGTCGGATGAACATCGTGCCGCGCTCTTGCAGGTTGTAGAGCGCGAAGGTCGTCGCCTCGCCCGCGCGGTCGGCGACGAGCGAGCCGGTCGAGCGCCCGCGCATCTCGCCCAGCCACTCGCCCCAGCGCAGAAACATCGTATTAAGCAGTCCCGTTCCCTTCGTCTCGGTCAGGAACTCGCCGCGAAATCCTATCAGCCCGCGCGAAGGCGTCTCGTATTCCATGCGGACGCGCCCCGTGCCATGGTTGACCATCTTCGTCATCTGCCCCTTGCGCCGCCCCATCGCCTCCGTGACGACGCCGATGAAGTCATCGGGACAATCAACGACGACCAGCTCGATGGGCTCGTAGGTCACGCCGTCTTTGACGCGCGTGATCACTTGCGGCTTCGAGACCAGTAGCTCGTAGCCCTCGCGCCGCATCATCTCGATGAGGATCGCGAGCTGAAGCTCCCCGCGCCCCGACACTTTGAACTGGTCGGGCGACTCGGTCGCTTCCACACGGATGGCGACGTTGCCTAAGACCTCACGGTCGAGTCGCTCTTTGATCTGGCGCGACGTGACGTACTTGCCCTCCAGACCCGCGAAGGGCGAGTTGTTGACGCCGAAGATCATCGAGATGGTCGGCTCGTCCACCGCAATCGGCGGCAGCGCACGCGGGTTGTCCGCGCTCGTGATCGTCTCGCCGATCTCGATCTCGTCTATGCCGGCGAGCGCGACGATCTCGCCGAACGACGCGCCATCGATCGGCGCGCGCTTCAAACCCTCGAAGGCGTAGAGTTGCGAGACGCGCGTCTTCGCCAACGAGCCGTCGAGCCGCGCGATGCCGATCTGGTCGCCGACCTTGATCTCGCCGGAGAAGATGCGACCGATGGCGAGCCGACCGACGTACTCGTTGTAGTCGAGATTCGCCACGAGCAGTTGCAGCGAGTCGTCGCGTATCTGGCGCGGCGCGGGGATCGTCTCGACGATCTGCTCGAAGAGCGGGCGCAGAGTCTTCGAGTCATCGTCCAAACTTTTCTTCGCCACGCCATCGCGCGAGACGGCGTAGAGAATGGGAAACTCGATCTGCGCGTCGGTCGCGTCGAGGTCGAGGAACAACTCGTAGATTTCGTCCACCACTTCCGCCGGGCGCGCATCATGCCGGTCGATCTTGTTGACGACGGCGATGACGGGCAGACGCAACTCCAAAGCCTTCCGCAGCACGAAGCGTGTCTGCGGCAGACACCCTTCCGCCGCATCCACCAAAAGCATCACGCCGTCCACCATCTTCAGGACGCGTTCGACCTCGCCGCCGAAGTCGGCGTGACCGGGTGTGTCGAGGATGTTGATCTTGTAGTCGCCGTAGCGCACCGAAGTGTTCTTCGCCATGATGGTGATGCCGCGCTCGCGCTCCAAGTCCATCGAGTCCATCACGCGATCCACGATGTGTTCGTTCGCGCGGTACGTCCCCGCCTGCTTGAGCATCGCGTCCACGAGCGTCGTCTTCCCGTGATCGACGTGAGCGATGATGGCGATGTTGCGTATGTCTCTTCTCTCTTTAGTCATGATCCCTCTGCCATAGATATGTTAGGCGCGTTTTGGCGCGCGTTTAGGAAACGGAAATGATAACACGCAGGGGCGTAAAAGCTGAGGCGGGAGACAGTAAACTGAAGCGTTAGTGACCTTCAGAACGCGTGCGTCTGCCGCAGCGCTTCGTAGAGCACGACGGCGACGGCGGTGGCGAGGTTGAGACTACGGACGTTGGGGTTGAGGCGGGGGATGGTGACGCAATTCGCCCAGTTTTCGCGCAAAAGCTCGTCGGGCAGCCCCCGCGTCTCGCGCCCGAAGACGAGGCAGTCCGCACTGGTGAAACGCCAGTCAGTGTATGCGCGTGTGGCTTTCGTCGTGAGGTAAACGAAGCGCGCGCCGCGGAGCGATTCGCGTAGCGCGGCGAGGTCGCGGTGGCGTTGAAGCTCGACCTCCGACCAGTAGTCGAGCCCGGCGCGGCGCAGCGTTCGGTCGTCCATGCGAAAGCCCGTCACGCCGACGACGTGCAGCGGCACGCGCGTCGCCGCGCACAGCCGCGCGACGTTGCCCGTGTTCGGCGGTATCTCAGGCTCGACGAGCGCGACGCGAATCATAATCATAGAGGTCAGAGGTTAGAGATCAGAGATCAGTAAAAGACTCCTGGCACTGACCTTTGATCTCTAACCTCTGACCTCTGCCTTAAAAAGAACTGGACGGCGCGCTCGTGAGCTTCGCCGTCCGGTTTGAATGGTCTATGCAGACCGCAGAGTGTTGTGTGCGCCAGTGAAGGTTGCTGTTGCGCTACCTTGTCTGGGTTAAGACCTACCGCTTCTTCGCGCCGCCCTTCTTGGCGCCGCCCTTTTTCGCTCCACCCTTTTTCGCTCCACCCTTTTTACCACCAGCTTTCTTTGTTGCCATAAGTGTTGTCGCTCCTTTTCAATTTGAGTTGGTTGTGACCACAAGATGCTGTGTTGATTTTGACCTTGTGGTCTATGCTAAACGGCGCACAACATATTGGACTTATAAACACAATGCGAAGAGATGTCAACACTTTTATTTTTCGCGCGCGAAAATTTTCGCGCGCGGCGGAGTGCCCGCGCCGCATGTGAAGTTGATTCGAGTGGTGTGTGAACTTGATCGGATGAGAGCGTGACGCGGATCACAGGTCACTCGCGACGGAGTGAGCGCATTGATGCACGCGATGATCTATCAGCGATAGGCGGGAGTGAATATCCAGCGGTCGTGTCGCTCGATGCCGTAGTAGGTGAGCACGGACTTGCGGCGGCTGCG